>JAYRVK010000517.1:0-12159 GCA_041918555.1 Sandaracinaceae bacterium | reverse complement strand
GAGCCGGGTGCCCTGCGGGAACCCCCAGCGATCCGGGTCCGAGGTGTCGATCTGGGTGCCCGGCGGGAGGTAGACGAAGCGCTCCTTGTCGTCGCCATCGGACCACAGCGCGAAGCGCGGGTGGAAGGGCCGCACCCCCTCGGCGAGCGCGGCGCAGGAGCCCTCGACGTAGAGCCCGGGCGGACCGACGCAGCCGGGAGGCCCCGCGTCGCCGCCCGCGTCGGCTCCCGCGTCCGTGCCCGCGTCCACCGCCGCGTCGGCGCCGGCGTCCCCCCCCCCGTCCGCGCGCCCCCCGTCCTCGGCCGGGCGCGGCCCGTCGCAGGCGAGGGTGACGAGGACGACGGCGAGGAGCGCGCGGCGCATCCGGACCTAGCGCGCGTGCACGAAGCCCGCGTCGGAGGCCACGACGTACTCCGGCGGCGAGCCGTCGCGCACGAGGAAGTAGAGCCACCCGTCGGACCGGAAGTGCGGGAAGAGCGCGCGCTGACCCGGCTGCATGTTCGTCACGCGCGTGCGCTCCCCGGTGGCGATGTCGATCAGGTAGACGTTGGACACGCCGCGGTACGGCGCGAACGCCGGGTCGCTCGGCCCGGTGAAGCCGAGGTCGATCGCGTCGGCGTCGGTCGCGCGGTGGTGGGTGACGAGCCAGCGATCGTCGAGCGAGAAAGCCGCCTTGCCCCCCGGCGTGCAGTAGCGGGCGACCTCGACCAGTTCGACGCCGGTGACGACGCCCGAGGCGCCCCGCGCGATGTCGACGCGGTGCAGGACGAAGCCGAGCGGATCGCCGTCCGCGTCGGCGAGCTGCGCCACGACCAGGCGCATGGTCGGCGAGACGACCGCGTTGGCCTGCCACGGCACGTCGAGCGTGAAGACGCCCGACTCGTCGAAGCCGGTGCCGGTGTTCACGAGGCGGTGCAGCCGCAGCGAGGCGCCCGGGTCCGACATCACCGGCGGGTCGACGTCGTCGTAGCCCGGGTCGCCGCTCCACAGGCTGTCGACGACCCAGTAGTCGCCGCCGTCGAGCGAGGCCCCGACGTGCTGGTAGAGCCCGAGCTCGGCGGCGCGCGTGCAGCCGGCCTCGCGGAAGGTGAGGTGCTCCACCGTGCCGCTCGTGAGCAGGCTCTGCTCGCAGACGGCGGGCCCGCGCGGCGTGCCGTGGAAGATGAACCCCGAGTTGTCGGGGAACCAGCCCGGGTCGTACGCCGCGTCGGCGCCGATCACGACGCGGCGCTGGAGGTCGATGATCGAGGCGCCCGCGCCCCGGTCGTTCCCGCCGTGCGCGACGAAGCGCCCGTCGGCCGAGCTCTTGGTCCAGTAGCTCGACTCGTAGGGCACCTCGAAGAGGATGCGCATGGTCGTGCCGGGCGTCTCCCAGCGCGCGCCGAAGGGCGAGTCGCTCGCGCGCGGATAGTCGGCGAGGCAGTCCTCCGGATCCACGGCGCCGGCGCACCCGTGCATCAGGATCGCCGCCTCCCGGTTCGTCGCCGACCAGCCGCTCAGCGCGCCCTCGGCCACGAGCCCGGTCAGGGAGGCGTCGACGTAGGGCGTGCACTCGCCGGGGCCGTCGAGCGAGGGCAGGATCCGCTCGACCTCCGGCGTCCCGCGCAGGAACCACTCGGTCAAGAGATCGAACTCCTCCTGCGTGAGCGCCGGGTGCCCGTCGGGTGGCTGCTGCACGAGCGCGCGGAACGTCTCGTACTCGGCCTCCCAGCTCGCGCCGTAGGCGCGCCGGAACGCGAAGCGGAACCATTCGAAGCCCGCACCCGTCGAGAAGACCCCCGCCCGGTTCGGCGTGAAGCGAGCGTCGGCGCCGAGGCACGCGAGCGCTGCCTGGGCGGCCTCGGTCGTGAGGAGGTCGAGGTCGGCGAAGCAGTCGCGCCACGCCGCGTCGGTGAGGTCCCAGAAGTGGCGGATGTTCGGGCGGGTGAGCGCGTGGCAGTCGCCGCAGCTCCCCGAGCCGCCCATCAGCCGGAGCGCCGCCGTCGCGAGCTCGTCGTCGGGCAGGTCGACAGGGTTGCGGAACGTCGGCGCGAGCTCGGGCCCCGCGTCGAACCCCGCGTCGTACCCGGCGTCCGTGCCGGCGTCCGTGCTGGCGTCGAGGCTCGCGTCGCCGCCGAGGCCGCCGTCGGCGTCGGGGTCTCCGTCACATCCCGCGAGCGCGACGAACGAGGCGAGGGCGAGCGACCGCGACAAACGACGAAGACGGGCGATCATGGCGTGCTCCAGTACTCGACGACGTCCTGCATCCTGGTCGCGAGGTCGTCTCCCGCGTCGAGGCCCCAGCACCCATCGGCGGGGTAGTTGTTGCGAGCGGCGAGGCGACCGTTCGAGGGGAAGCGTACCGGATCGGTGGCGATCTCACCCGGTCGCGCGCCCCCCATCGCGTGCTGGTGGCAGCCGACGCAGTTCCCGCGCGCGAGCCCGGGGGCGGCGTCGATGTACGGGTTCGAGCACCAGGTCGGGCCGCCGCGGCCCTCGTACGCGGCCGCGAGCGCCGCGCCGAGGCTGGGCGCGTCGTCCCCGAAGCCGCCCTGCGGATCGGGATCGAGCTCCGTGTGCTCGACCGCCACGCACATCTTGTAGCCCGACCAGGGCGCGCCGATCGACGCGGGCCGATCCGCGCCGAAGTCCTCGTCGGGCCGATCGGACCACCACAGCGTGATCGCGAGGCCGAGCGGGAGCTCGCGCGTGCGGATGTGCAGCCCCGCGAGGACGAAGGTGGCGCCGTCGGGCAGCGCCAGCGTGTGGATCGCCTCGGGCCCGGGCTGCGCGACGCCGTCGCCCTCGCCCCAGGTCGGCGGCTCGCCCGCGAGCGCGCGCGTGAGCGCGCCCGCCGAGGTGTCGTACGTCGGCAGCGGCAGCGTCGGGTCGACGCGCCGCCACTCCGCCGCGACGGACACGGCGTCGAGGGGGAGCGCACCCGCGAGGCACGCGACCGGCGGGACGGCCGCGGTGCGAGCCACCTCGAGGACGACCGAGGCGGGCGCCCCGTCGGTGGAGACAGTCAAGGAGACTTGCGCCGGTCCCACCGCGGCGCAGCGCGACGCGTCGTCGCAGAGCGGGGTCGCGTCGGGCCCCTCGGTCATCGCGATCCGTGCGCCCGCGCCCGTGAGCGTGGCCTCGAGCGAGGCGCCGCGCGGGACGAAGAAGGGCCCGAAGCGCATCTGTGCGCACGCCTCGAGGGCGACCGGTGTGCGCAGCAAGGAATCCGTCCGCGCCACGCCCGCGAGCTCCGCGGGCGGCGCCCCGTCCTCGAGGCAGCCGAGCACCTCGGGGTAGCTCTCCACGAGGTGGCGCGTCATCGAGGGGCTCATCGCGATGCGCTGGATCCCGCCGACGCCGTTCAGCGCCTCGGGCGTGGCGAGCGACGCGACGTAGGCGTCCCAGCGCTCCTCGGGCCAGGTGCCGAGCGTCTCGACGAACCGGACGTTCGCGAGGAAGGCCTCGTCGACGCGCTCCTCGGAGAAGACCGCGCGCGCGGCGCGCTCCTCGGGCGTCATCCCGGCGTAGAGGTGCTGGAAGATCCGCCCGAAGTCCTCCTGGTCGTAGAACGTGCGCCACCGCGGGACGCTCGCCTCCCCGAGGGGCGTGGGCTCGCTCAGCGGGACCGGCGCGAGCACCCGCGCGACCACCTCCCACGCGACCGCGCGGCGCGCGCGCTGCGACGCGGCGAGCTCCTCGAGGCGCCCCTCGAGGCCCGGGTCCGCGGGGTAGGCGGCGGCCTGCCCGAGCAGGCGACGATCGGGCGCGGAGGCGGCCTCGCTCGCGCCCCCGATCGGGCCCTCGCAGACGGGCTCGCTCGGGCCGCATGCGACCACCAGGAACGCGAGCGCAGGGGTCCTCCACATCGCGCGGCCACTGTAGCGGAGGTGCGGGCGGGGTGCGATGCGCCCGCCCCGCGGCGGCGGCACCCGGCGTCGAGGAGTCTCGACGCGATCACACGAGGGGGTTCCTCACCCTCAGCCACGGGAACACATGAAAGTCCCGGTCGGCGGACCAGAGCTCCTTGACGCCGTGAAGTCGACACAGGCTCGCGACGCGGGCGTCATGCACCCGCGGCCCCGCGATCTTCGCCCGCTCCAGCGCCGGTCGGAGCAGCTCCCAATAGCCGTCCGTCTCGCCGAGAAGTACGAGGGTCGGTGCGAGGCGCCAGGCTTCGATCGCGTCGCAGGCGAGGGCGAGCGGTGTCGGCGGTCGCCAGATGCGCGGGTGGGTGACCACGGCGAGGAACTCGTGGATGCACGGCCAAGGAATCGCCCAGGGCGCGCCGGATTGCGCCAGCTCGGTGAGCCGTGCGGCCGCGACGGCGTGCCACTCCGAGTCCTCGCGGTGGGCATGGACCAGGATGTTCGTGTCGACGGCGATCACGACCGGCTCCGTCTCGGGGCGATCACCCTCCTCGCCCCTCGTAGATGCGGTCGCGGATCGCGTCCCACCCGCCCTCGCGGGCCTCGGGGCTCAGGCCCTCACCACGGAACGTCACCGGTCTCAGCTCGAAGGTGCTCGCGCGCTCCCGCTCCGCGAGCACCCGGCGAAGACTCTCTTCGATGAGCGCACGGATCGTGGTCCCCTCCCTCGCGGCGAGTCGCTTGGCCCGCTTGAGGAGGGCCTCGGGAAGCTCGACGGTCGTCTTCATACATCGAGATGTATTGCTGTCCCCGCATCGATGTCAACGCCCGCTGCGCCCGCGCCGCTCGCATCGTGGCGCTTCACGGGGATGCGGACGTCACGAGGGTCGGCGCGGGCGCCTCCACCGGCCGCCGCGCGCGCCGCGGCGCGAGGTAGCGCGCGGCCGCGCCCCACTTGCCGATCGCGAGATCGGGCTCGAGCCCGCGGCTCACGCGATCGATCTGCGCTTGGTACCACGCGCCCTGGAGCACGGCGTCGATCGTGGCCTGCCCCGTCGCGAGCCGCACCGGCGCCGCGTGCGTGGCCTCGCCGCCGAGCAGGCGCGCGCAGAGATCCGGCTCCGCGGCCAGCGGGCGGGCGAGGCCGATCACGTCGATCCCGCTCGACAAGGCGTCTTGCATCCCCTCGATCGTCCGGAAGCCGCCGGTCAGCATGATCGGCGTGCGCTTCATCCGCGCGCGGGCCCGCTCGGCGTACTCGAGGAAGAACGCCTCGCGCCGGCGCGTGCTCTCGCGCATCGGCACCGTCTCCTCGAACATCGCGGCGGACTCGTAGGTGCCGCCGGAGATCTCCACGAGGTCGAGGCCTTCCTCGTCGAGCGCCTCGAGCACCGCCATCGACTCGGCCTCGTCGAAGCCGCCGCGCTGGAAGTCCGCGCTGTTCAGCTTGAGGCCGAGCGAGAAGGACACGCGCGCGCGGATCGCGCGGACGATCGCCAGGAGGAAGCGCCGGCGACGTGCGGCGTCGCCGCCCCACGCGTCGTCGCGCCGGTTGACGAGCGGCGAGAGGAACTGGCTCACGAGGTAGCCGTGCGCGCCGTGGATCTGCACGCCGTCGAAGCCGGCCTTCTCGGCGACGCGCGCGGTCGTCGCGAAGCGCTCCACGATCGCCTCGATCTCGGCCTCCGCGAGCGCGCGCGGCGTGGCGAACGCGAGGCCGCCCATCGTCACGCGCACCGCGGAGGGCGCGACCGGGCGCGGAGAGAGGAACCGCGGTGACTGCCGGCCGGGGTGGTTGATCTGCATCCACACGCGCGCGCCGCTCGCCCTGGCCGCGCGCGCCCACGCGGAGAGGGCGCCGAGATCGCGTTCGTCCTCGACGATCACGTTCCCGGTCTCGCCGATCGCCGTCGCGTCGACCATCGCGTTGCCGGTGACGAGGAGCCCCGCGCCGCCCTCGCCCCAGCGGCGGTAGAGCTCGACGAGCTCCGCGCTCGGCGCGCCGTCGGGGCACGCGAGCCGCTCGCTCATCGCGCTCTTCGCCAGGCGGTTCGCGAGGGGGCGGCCGTGCGCGAGAGGGAGGGGTTCGCCGAGCTGGGTCATCGCGCTTCCTCGTCGTCGGGCATCGCCGGCCTCACGTCAAGCGCTCCCGCGGCTCGAGCAGGTCGCGCACGAGCGACAGCACGCGCGGCGAGAGCGCGATCAGCGCCTCGAGGCTCGTCGTGTCGCGTGCCCGGTCGAACCATCGGTCGGTCGCCGCCATCATCGCGGTCACCACGTCGGTGAGGAGCTCGATGGGCACGTCCGCACGCACCGCGCCGACGCGCTGGCCGAGCGTCAAGAGCTGGCGCACCCAGCCGCGGCTCCGCTCCATCAGGCGCAGGTACGTCGCGTCCCCCGGACCGCGCGCGTAGAGCCCGCGCATCAGCGCGGCGAAGCGCGGCTCCGCGAAGAACTGCCGCTCGAGGCGGCCCGAGCCCTCGGCCAGCATCGCCCAGAACCCGCCGGGGTCGCGCGCCGGCGCGATGCCGCGCATCAACCCCTCGACTCCGTCCATCACGTCGTCGAGCACCGCGCCGTACGCGTCGCCCTTGTCGGCGAAGTAGTAGTACATCGCGCCCTTGCTGATCCCGGCCGACGCGATGATCCGGTTGAAGCTCGCGCCGTCGTAGCCGTGCTCCGCGAACTCGTGCGCCGCGGCGTCGAGGATCGCGCGCCGCTTGTCGTCGGGGAGCTTCTCGAAGCGCGGCAGCGGCATGACTCGCACGGCCGAACCGACGGTTCGACCGCTGGTCGGAGCGTGGGCGCGGCGCTCGGCGGAGTCAACGAGCGCCCGTCGCGCCGCGGGTCCGGCGAAGGGCTCCGCGGAGCAGTACACGCAAATCGGTTTGCGCGCAGGGGGACGACGAGGGCCGCTCCTCAGCGCGGCTCGTAGAGGCAGTAGAGCGAGGGCGGGCAGGCGTGCGCCGCGACCGTGGCGACGATGCGCTCGGTCGCGGCCAGCGCGTCCCGTAGCGCGGGCGCCCAAGGCGGGCGGGCGGCGCGCGCGACCGCGTCCCGCGCGAGCTCGGCCGAGCCGTCGTCGGAGAGCGCGAAGGGGTCCTCGGGGAGCGCGTCGTAGAAGGCGCGGTGGTCGGTGGTGTTCGCCAGCACGCGGCGCAGCCCGTGGGGCGCGGCGAGGGCGGCCTGGACGCGGAGGCTCGCGTTCTCGCGGGGCAGATCTCGAAGCGAGTCGTTCACGAGGCCCCAGTTGACGACGTGCCGGCTCTCCTCCCCCTCGACGAGCCAGTGACAGATCTCGTGGTAGACGATCTGCGCGACGCAGTCGTCCGCGTCGAGGTTGCGCTCGGTGCCGACCCAGAGCGTGCCGGCACCGTCGTAGTGCGCGTAGACGCCGTGGGCCGTCACGAGCTGGATCCCCATGCGCTCGAGGGCGCGGATCCACACCACGTCGAGGGGGTCGAGGTACTCGGAGTGGACCACGCGCCGCGCGGGGCGGATCGCGGACAGCTCGCTCGCGGAGGGCTCGGTCGAGGAGGCCGCGCCCCTCGACGTCACACCGGCGACCGCTGGTTCGTGGGACGACATCGCCAGAGCGTTCGGGTGTCCGAGGCCCGATGCCTTGATCTCCTTCAATCGACCGTCACGAGCCGCACGCGCGTGCGGTACGCGTGCGGGGTCTCCCCCGTCCAACGGCTGAACGCGCGCACGAAGCTCGCGGACTCCGCGTAGCCGAGGCGCTCGGCGATCGCCTCCACGGGCAGCTCGCCGTCGCGCAGGTGGCGCCGAGCCAGCTGCGCCAGCACGTCGTCGGCGATCGCGCGGAACCCGACCCCGAGCCCGGACAGCCGGCGGCGCAGCGTGCGCGAGGTGATCCCGAGGGTCCCGGCGATCGCCCCCTCGTCCGGCAGCGTGCGCTGCGCCGACACCGCGATCGACACGGCGTGGCGTACGCGGGTGGCGAAGTCGTTGGTGTCGAGCGGGGCGGAGAACGCGTCGAGGTGCTCCTCGAGCAGCTGGAGCGCCAGGCGCTGGCCGTCGCGGGACGGCGGCGACACCGACGGATCGATCACGACCGCGGCGAGCTCGGCGCCGAACACGATCTCGCAGGGCGCGGCGTCGCGATAGCGCGCTACCTCCGGTGGTTCCGGGTAGTCCAGCTGCACGCGCCGCGCGATGCGCTCGTGCCCGTCCGGCCACAGGGTGCGCGCGGTCTCGAGCACGAAGGTCAGGTCGCGATCGAGATAGAACCGTCGCAGGTCGCCGAGCTCGATGTCGTCGGTGAAGCACAACCAGCCGTCGCCGTCGCGCTCGAAGTAGGTGGCGGCGAACGGCGTGTAGGTCAGATGCAGGTGGCGGTAGAACAGCCGAATGGCGTCGCGCACGGTGGGCACCGCGTGCACGACCGAGCCGAGCAGCCCGAACAGCGCGAGCTGGTAGCGCTGCCCCGCCTCGAGGCCCAGCGCCGGGTCGCCGGTGTGCTCGAGCAGCTCGCGCACGACGATCAGCTCGCGCTCGATGGGGATGCGGGCGTGGGGGTCGTCGATCAGCTGCGCGGGGATCCGCGCTCGAGCGAGCAAGCGCGCGGGCTCGGCGCCGCGCTCCGCGGCGAGCGCGAGCATCGGCGCGAGCCCGAGCACGCTGTGGGTGCGGCTCGGAGAGCCCTTGGTCGGCGTAGCCACCCTGTCCGGAATTATCAATTGGCTCTCCGATGCGGCAATAGCCGAGATGGCAGCGGGCACGGCTCACTGGGCCCATGGGTGTGATGATCACGGCGGAGGAGCGCGACGCGCTGCGCGGTGAAGTCGAGCGCTTCGTGGGCCGCGCGATCGAGCCCCGCGTCGAGCGGCCCGAGCTGCCGGCGTCGCCGGCCGAGCTGGCGGCGATCCTGGCCGACGCCGAGGCGCTGGGCCTGGCGGGCTCGGCCGCGGAGCCGACGGGTCTCGGGGCGTGGGAGGGCCTTCTCGACGACGGCGCCCCGGGCCCGAGCCTCGACACGCTCGTTCGCGTGGGCCGCGCCAACGCAGCGACCGCCTTCGCCGTTCATCAGCGCGCGCTGGCCCGCGCCGCGTGCCGGCTGGCCGAGCTGCCGGCGGCGGAGCTCGCGCCGCTCGCGGTCGCGCCCGCGGGCCGCTACGGCCTCGGCCGCCGCTCGCTCGCGCGCTGGCTGGCAGGCGCCGCTCTCGATGCCGACGACCGCGCGCTGCTCGACGATGCGTACGCCAGCGGGGCACGGCGCATCGCGACGCTCGAGCATGGCTTCGCCGGCGTCGTCGTGCCGGTGCGCGTGGGCGCGTCGGTGCAGTGGGTGCTGGCGGCCCGCGATCATCTCGTCGTCGCGTTGCACGCGCACGCGCACGGGCTCGACGAGCTCGCCACCGCCGCGCTCACGCTGCCCCCCAGCGCGGAGCCGTCGACGCTCGCGGAGCCGCGCGCGCGCGCGGTATTCGCGGCGGTCGCCGGCGCGCACCAGCTCGCCGTGGTGGCGATCGCGCGCGGCGCGGTCGAGCGCGGGTTGTTGCTGGCCCGCCGCCATGCCGCCGAGCGCCATCAGGGCGGCGCCATCATCGACCGTCATCCGGCGGTGCTGGAGCTGCTCGGGCGCAGTCGCGGCGCGCTGGTCGTCGTCGACGCGCTGCTCGATCGCGCGGCGCGCACGCGGCTGGATCCAGCCGGGTTCGTGGCGGCGCTCGCGGTCAGGGCGCGCGCGATGCCGGCGCTGGCCGACGCCGCCAACGCGGCCCTGCAGGTGTTCGGCGGTCTCGGGTACATGCGCGACGTCGGCGCCGAGAAGGTGGTGCGCGACGTCAATCACCTTCGCGCCATCGCGGGCCCGCTCGGCGAGCTCGACCTGATGGTGGCGGAGTGGGAGCGCCTGCATGCGTAGCGCGCTGCCCATCGACGGACACGTGGCACCGACCAGCCCGCTGTCGCCGCGCGCGGCGTTCGAGCAGCTGTCGCGGCTCACCCGCGGCATGGTGCGCTACGAGCCGGGCGAGCTGTGGGACCTCGACACCGCGCAGCTGCCGACCCCGCTCGCCGACGCGCGGCGCCGGCTGCGCGCGTTCGCCCGCACCGAGCTCGCGCCGCTCGCGCTCGACGTCGACGCGGCCGAGGGCGAGCGACACGGCTCGTCGGCGGACCGCGCGCACGCCGTGTTGCGGGCCGCCGCCCGCGCCGGGCTGTTGTCCGACATGTTGCCGCGGCCGCTCGGCAGCTCGTCGCCGGGGATGTTCCGCTATCCGCTGCCCCTGCCGGCGGCGCTGAAGACCGAGGAGCTCGCGGCCGTGGACGGTGGCCTCATGCTGCTGATCTGCGCCCACAGCCTGGGCGTCGCGCCGGTGTTGCTGTCGGGCGACCTCGGCGCGATTCGCCGCCACCTGCTGCCCGCGCTGCGCGCCAACCGCGCCGGGCGTCTGCACGTGTTCGCGTATGCGATCACCGAGCCCGCTGCCGGCTCCGACGTGGAGGAGGGCCACGGCGCGTCAAGCTACGGCCCTGGCACGGTCGCGCGGCGAGCCCCTGGCGGGTGGCGCATCACCGGCCGCAAGTGCTTCATCAGCGGCGGCGACGTCGCTGACTCGACCGTGGTCTTCGCGGCGCTCGACGGCGAGGCCCTGGCGTCGTGGACCGCGTTCCTCGTGCCGCGCGCCGCGCACGGGTATCGCGTCGTGCGCACCGAGCACAAGATGGGGATGCGCGCGTCCGGCGCCGCCGAGCTCGAGCTCGACGACGTGTTCGTCGCCGACGACCAGGTCCTCGGTGGGCTGCGCAACGGCTGGGCGATCAACCGGGCCACGCTGAACCTCTCGCGGCTGCCCGTCGCGGCGATGGGGGTCGGCTTCGCCCGCGCCGCCACCGACGCGGCCATCGAGTTCGCGTGCTCGGTCCGCCTCGGCGGCAAGCCGCTGATCTCGTATCAGGACGTGCAGCTCGCGATCGCCGACATGCTGGCCAAGACCCAGGCGGCGCGCGCGATGGTGTGGACGGCGGCCGGCCGCAAGCAGCCGCTGCAGCGCGAGGCCTCGGCCGCCAAGGTGCTGTGCACCGATACTGCCGTCGACGTGTGCACGCGCGCCATGGACCTGCTGGGCGACCACGCCGTCCTGCATCGCGAGCGCGTCGAGAAGGCGTACCGCGACGCGCGGCTCACACAGATCTTCGAGGGAACCAACCAGATCAACCGCCTCGCGATGATCGAGGACGCCCAGGAGCAGCTGGCGTCGACGATCGAACGGCTCGCGGGCACGAGGGCGCCATGAGACGCACCGACACCAGTCGCTTCTTCCGCGTCCCACACACGCTGCACCAGACCTCGGAGGGGGCGGTCGAGCTGCCGATCTCGTACTACGACGTCACCAACGTCGTCGCCATGTTCTGGGGCGACCGCGCCGGCGCCGAGCGGATCCTCGCCGACCGCGGGTTGACGCTGGCGTTCGCCCGCGGCGACGT
Source organism: Sandaracinaceae bacterium (assembly GCA_041918555.1). Taxonomy (GTDB): domain Bacteria; phylum Myxococcota_A; class Polyangia; order Polyangiales; family Sandaracinaceae; genus JACKEC01. Next base: position 859 of record JAYRVK010000517.1, on the reverse strand, counting down.
CGCGCTGGTCGCGCTGTCCTTCTACGAGTACCGCCGCACCACGGTGGGCGTGTACAACGAGGTCGGCGTGGCCGTGTTCTGCGTGCCACGGGGGCAGCGCCCGTCGTGGTTGGGCGCCGCGGAGCTGTACGCGCCGCTGGCCTGGCGCAGGGTCGGCGCCTACGTCGTGGACCTGCCCGTGACGACCGCCGCGGCGAACGCCGCCGGGCGCGAGCTGTGGGGCTATCCCAAGTTCGTCACGGAGATCCCGTTCGAGCTCGCGGGCCGCGCGGTCCGGTCCTGCGTGCTCGATCCCGACGACGGCTCGTCGATCTGTGAGCTCCGCGGAACGATCGGTCGCGGCGTGCCGGCGCCGCCGATGTCGTTGGTGACCTACACCCGTCTGCACGGCGCCCTGATCCGAACGCATGTCGACGTGCGCGGCATGGTCGAGGCGTGCCGGCCCGGCTCGGTGCGACTGCGCGTCGGCGACTCCGCCCATCGCATGGCCGCCAACCTGCGCAGCCTCGGGCTCGACTCCGCGACACCGATCGGCGTGCTCGTCACCGACCGCTTTCAGTCGCTGCTGCACGCGGGCCGGTCGTCCCCGTCCTAGCCGTGCTCCAACACGCGACGAGGACGAGGATCCCCCGGACGCCACGGCTTGGCTGGCCGGTGTCGACGAGGGCGCGTCGGCGCCGGGGCGTTCGAGGCCGCCTCCGACGCAGGACACGATGTCCTCGATGCGCTCGCTCGGAGCGAGCTCACGGGCGAGTGTCTGCTCCGAGCGCTTCGAGCCGCGCGCCGTGCGCGCCGGAGCGAGAGCGCCCGAACATCCAGCGCGCTCACTCGCAGGCGCGCACGCGCGCGATGGCGAGCG
>JAYRVK010000516.1:0-7671 GCA_041918555.1 Sandaracinaceae bacterium | reverse complement strand
GCTTCCCACGCTTTGCGTGGGGCCCCCTCGGCCCACGGCCGTCCCTGCGCGACGGCCTGGCCTCGATCGATTTATCGACACCCTCTGAGCCTCGATCGACTCACCGAGCCGACTCGTTCTGAGCGTCAGCGGCAGGCGCCGCTGTCGGCGCCGGTGAGCGGGTTCACGCAGGGCGCGCAGAGCTCGCCGCCCGCGCACGACGAGCGCGAGAGGAAGAAGCCCTCGAAGCCGCCGACCATGCAGTCGGGGACGCACGCGCCGGGGCGGCCGCCGCCGATGAAGCCGGTCGTCGTGCACGTCGGGAACGAGTAGGTCGGGTCCGCGAGGAGCGGCTGCGGCACGCAGAGCTGGCCCGTCGTGCAGGTGTCGGGCGGGAGGCTGTCCCGATCGCCCGCGGGCACGAGGGTCTCGGGGACGCAGCGGCCGCGGTCGACGCCGCCGTACTCGCAGCAGCCGGGGAACGTGAACGGCGGCTCCGCCGGCATGTCGGCGTTGAGCGCGCACGAGCCGGTCTCCATCCCGTCGGTCGGGTCGTAGCAGGGCGCGCAGAGGTGGTAGGTCGGGCACGTGCTGCGCGGCAGGATGGAGGCCTGCGCGGCGACCGCGGGGAGGCACTCGGGGAGGCACCGGCCCTCGCCGCCGCCGACCGAGCGGCACGTCATCGGCGTGTAGGTCGGATCCGTGAGGTCCGTCGGCGCGCAGAGCTCGCCAGCCCCCGTACACGTGTCCATGCCGAGCTGGTCGCGCTGGTCGCGCGGCACCGCGGACCGCGGGACGCAGAGCCCGAGGCCCATGCAGCACGCGTCGAACGTCACCGGCGGCTCGCTCGGCATGTCGCCGTTGAGCGAGCACGACCCCGTCGCCGTGCCGGTCGTCGGGTCGTAGCAGGGCACGCAGCGGTGCGCCTCGGCGCAGGTGTCGCGGGGGAGCAAGCTCGCTTGCGCAGCGACATCGGGGAGGCACTCGGGCAGGCACCGGCCCTCCGCGTCCGCGATCGAGCGGCAGGCCGGCGGCGGCGACCCCGAGATCAACGAGTCGGGCGCGCACAGGAAGCCCGCGTCGGTGCAGGTGTCGGCGCCGAGCTGGCCGCGCTGGTCCTCGGGCACCGCGGAGCTCGGCACGCACGCGCCGATCCCGCCGCAGCAGCGATCGAAGGTCACGGGCGGCTCGGCCGGCATGTCCCCGTTGAGCCCACACGCGCCGGTCGCCTCCCCGCTCGTGGGATCGAAGCAGGGGACGCAGAGGTGCGCGTCCATGCAGGTGTCCTGGGGGAGCAAGTCCGCTTGCGCGGCGACATCGGGGAGGCACGCGGGCAGGCACCGGCCCTCCGCGTCGGCGACGGAGCGGCACGTCGGCGGGCGGAACGCCGGATCGACGAGGGTGGCCGGCGCGCAGAGCGCGCCCTCGGCGCAGGTGTCCATCCCGAGCAGGCCGCGCTGCTCTTCGGGGACGACGTCGACGGGCACGCACGAGCCGAGGTCGCCGCAGCACGCGGGGAAGGTGATCGGTGGCTCGGTCGGGCCCGGATCGCAGCCCTGCGTGCACGCGCCGGTGTCCTCACCGGTCGTCGGGTCGTAGCAGGGCACGCAGACCTCGTCGGTGCCGCAGCCCTCGCTCGGCAACAGGTCGGCCTGCTCGGCGGCGGCGGGGATGCACGTCGAGATGCAGCGGCCCTCGCTGTCGTTGATCGAGCGGCACGACGCGAGCGTCACGTTGCCGCCGGTCTCGATGAGGAGGTCGGGCACGCACTTGTTCGCGTCGTCGCAGTCGGCGAGCAGGTCGCGCTGCTCCTCGGGGACGAACGAGAGGGGCACGCAGCGCGCGCCCGCGCAGAGCGGGCACTCCGGCAGCAGGTCGGGCGCGATCGGCGGCGGGATCGGGACGCAGTCCCCGCCCGGGCCGGCGTCCATCGGCGGCGGCGGTGGGGGCGTCCCCGCGTCCATGCCGCCCGGCCCCGCGTCGGTGCCCCCGCCCATCGTGTCGCCCGTGCACGCCGCGAGCGCGACGCACGCGAGGACCGCCCATCCGCGATTCGAGCCCATCCCCTCGCGAGTAGCATGGGAGGTGCCACGGCCGCACGGTGACCGAACGAGCGCGGGCTCGACACCCGCCGAGTGACAGGGGGTACGAGAGGCCCCGCGACGGGCGCGCACGTCTTCGATCCGGTACCCTCTGCCGATGAGCCTGCCTCTCTCGTTCTTCGAGCGTCTCCCCAAGACCGATCTCCACGTCCACCTCGACGGCTCGCTGCGCCTGACCACGCTGATCGAGCTCGCCGACGAGCAGGGCGTCGAGCTCCCGAGCCGCGAGCCCGCGGGGCTCAAGCACGCGCTGCACCTGGGCGAGAACACCGGCTCGCTCGTCGAGTACCTCAAGGTCTTCGACACCACGCTCAAGGTCCTGCAGACCGAGGACGCCCTCGTCCGCGTCGCGCGCGAGCTCGCCGAGGACGCGGCCGCCGAGAACGTGCGCTACATGGAGGTCCGCTACGCGCCGATGCTCCACACGCGGCGCGGGCTGCGCATCACCGCGGTCGTCGAGGCGGTGCTCGAGGGCCTCTGGCAGGCCAAGGAGACCCTCGGGATCGACGCGAACGTGATCATCTGCGGGATCCGCAACATCTCGCCGGAGAGCTCGCTCGAGATGTCGCAGCTCGCCGTCGCGTACAAGGGCCGCGGCGTCGTCGCGTTCGACCTCGCGGGCGCCGAGTACGACTACCCCGCCAAGCACCACCTCCCCGCGTTCCAGCTCGTCCGGCAGAACAACATCAACGTCACGATCCACGCGGGCGAGGCCTACGGGCCCGAGTCGATCCACCAGGCGATCCACGACTGCGGCGCGCACCGGATCGGCCACGGCTGCCGGCTCCGCGAGGACGGCGATCTGCTGCACTACGTGAACGACCACCGCATCGCGCTCGAGTGCTGCCCCAGCTCGAACGTCCAGACGGGCGCGGTCCGCGACCTCGCGAGCCACCCGCTCAAGCTCTACCACGACCTGGGGCTGCGGGTGACCGTCAACACCGACAACCGCCTCGTCACGGACACCACGGTGTCCAAGGAGCTCTGGCTCACGCACACGCAGATGGGCCTGAGCCTCGACGAGATCAAGCGCATCATCCTCAACGGCTTCAAGGCCGCCTTCCTCCCGTTCCACATCAAGCAAGCTTTCTTGCGGAGGATCGCGAAGGACCTCCAGCGCTTCAAGGACGACGGCTCGATCGAGGCGGCGACCCCCGAGCCCGAGGCGACGAAGGGCGCGCCTCGCGCCGAGGTCAGCGCCTGAGCGGGCTGTACGACAGCCACTGCCACCTCGACTACGCCGCGCTCGCCGACGAGCCAGAGGTGATCGCGCGCGCGCGCGCCGCGGGGATCGCGAAGGTGCTGGTGCCCGGCGTCGATCCGGCGCAGTGGGCGCGGGCCGCCGCGCTCGCACGGCCCGAGGGGATCGCGCTGCGCCTCGCGGTCGGGGTGCACCCGCGCTTCGAGGGCACCGCGGCGGAGGTCGAGGCCGCGATCGAGCGCCTCGGCGCGGTGGCGATCGGCGAGCTCGGCTGGGATCGCGCGGTCCCGGCGCGCGACGCGCTCGCGGACGCGCTGATCGAGCTCGCGAGGGCGCGCGGGCTGCCGGTGATCCTCCACGTGGTCGGCCGGCACGGGCACGCGCTCGCGCGGCTGCGTCGGCACGCGCCGCTCCGCGGCGTGGTCCACGCGTACAGCGGCTCGGCGGAGCTGGTCCGCGAGTACGTCCGCCTCGGGCTCGCGATCGCGATCGGGCCGAGCGTGCTGCGCGCGCGCTCGCGCAAGGTCATCGCGTCGGCTGCGGCGATTCCCGACGCCGCGCTCCTCGTGGAGACCGACGCGCCCGACGCGGTCCCCGAGCCCGCAGACCTCGCCCGCGTGATCGAGGCCGTCGCCCGCGCGCGCCGCAGCAGCATCGACGCGATCGCGCGGCTCACCCACGCCAACGCGACGGCCCTGTTCGGCTGAGCCCCGGGGACGCGATGTCGAGGAGCCCTCCTCGTCGAGACCGACGCGCCCCCGCGATCTCGCGCGCTCGATGGAGGCGCTCGCGCGCGCGCGGCTCGCGCGGGTTCCGCGTTATCCTCCGTAGCGATGCCCCGCGCCGCCCGGGTCCTCCCGCTGCTCGCCGCCGTACTCTTCGTCGCTGCGCCCGCCCTCGCGCAGTCGTGGCGGCGCAACCCCGACGCTGCGCGCTTCGCGCGTCCCGGCGCGCCGGAGGTCACGATCGTCCTGCGCGAAGAGGGCGGCGGCGGGTGCGGCGGCGGCGGCTGCAACGTCGGCGTCGCGGTCCGGAGCGTCGCGGGCGCGCTCCCCTCGCAGGACCTGTCCTACTACTACTCCGATCGCCCTGGTCCCAACCCCGGCTGTCTCGGGCCCCACCCCGAGGCCTTGCTCCGCGAGTGGACCGAGCTCGTCGTCGCGCCGATCCAGGGCGGCCCGGAGCAGCGCCCATCCTGCGGCGTGATGGTGATGAGCGGCGATGCGCCGAGCTACTGGGTGATCCTGCGGGCTCGCCGCGCGCCGTGACGACGCTGCGTCGCGTGGTGATCGCGGGATCCTCGATGCGGCCCACGCTCGAGGTCGGCGACGTCGTGCTCGTTCGCGAGGGCGCGCGCGCGCGCTGCGGTGACGTGGTCGTGCACGAGAGCCGGGCCGAGCCGATCTGCCACCGCGTGATCCTCGTCGTCCCCGGGCGGCTCGTGCACCAGGGCGATGCGCCGGGCGCGGGCCCGGGGATCGCGACCCCGCGCGCGCTCGTCGGCCGCGTCGTCGCCGTGGAGCGCGCGGACGGACGGCGTGCGCCGGTCGACCGGCGGCGGCCCCGAGCGGGTGAGGTCATCCGCGCCGCGTTCGCCATCGTCGGCTCAGCGCTGCGCGCGCGTCTGGACACGGCGCTTCGCGTCGCCGGCGTAGCGGCGTAGCTGGGCGCCGGCGCCGCGCGCGCGGTACGCGAGGGCGGCGGCGCGCCACATCCGCGGGCCCGCGGCGTAGCTGAGCCGCGCGAGCTCGGGCGCGCAGTAGGCGCCGGCGAAGCGCACCCACGGGTCGTCCGGGTGCCCGCGCCAGCGCTCGATCGCGATCGCCTCGACCCCGTGCATCTCGACGCCGAAGCTCGTGTTCGTGCGGCGGGGGGCGGGGAGGCGCCACGTGGCCGCGCGCTCGGGGTCGAGGCCGAGCCCGAGCGCGTCGTCGATCCGCGCGAAGGTCCCGCGCACGTCGCGGACGAGGTCCTCGTAGCGGATGACGAGGAGTCGCGGGTGCTCCACCCCGAGCGCCGCGCGCACCGAGCGCCGCCAGCTCGCGAGCTTGCGGTCGAGCTCCCCCTCGCCCCGCCGCGCGCGCGACAGGATCACGTCCCGCGCGTCCCGCACGAGGTAGAGGACGTCGAAGCCGGCCTCCGTCACGAGCGCCTCGATCACCGCGGCGGGCGCGTGCTCCTTGCTCGCGGCGATCCGCGCGTCGCCCCGCAGCGCCTCGATCGCGCGCGCGAGCGCGTCCGCGGGCGTCGCCAGCTCGTCGGCCGAGACTCCGCCGCGGGTGCGGGTGCGCTCGAGGCCCGCCCCGAGCATCGCGGCGATGCGCGCGCGCTCGGACGGACGGAGCGGCGCGCGCAGCGAGCCGCCGCGGTCGCGCACGAAGGCCAGCGCGTCGGCGAGGACGCCGACCTCCATCCGCACGCCCGGCTGCGCGTCGAGGAGATCCGCGAGGAGCGTGGTGCCGCTCCGTTGTTCACCGATCACGAGGAGCCGGCCGCGGCTCATCGCGGGCGCTCGAAGCTCGTGCGCGCCGCCTCGACGCCCGGGCGGAGCGCGCAGCCCTCGACGTGATCGTTCACGAGCCCCATCGCCTGCATGAACGCGTACGCGGTGGTCGGGCCGACGAACCGGAAGCCCCGCCGCTTGAGCTCCTTCGACAGGCGCGTGCTCGCCGCGGTCTTCGGCATCGCCATCAGGGCGGGCCAGGTGATCGCCGCGGGCCGCTCGGCCGCGGTCGGTTCGAAGGCCCACACCAGGCGTGACAACGAACCTTCCTTCTCCATGACCTCGAGGACGCGCCCTGCGTTGTGGATCGCGGCCTCGATCTTCCCGCGGTGGCGCACGATCGACGCGTCGCCGAGGAGGCGCTCCACGTCCTCCTCGCCGAAGCGGGCCACGCGCGCGGGATCGAAGCCGGCGAACGCGCGCCGGAAGGCCTCGCGCTTGCGCAGGATCGTCAGCCAGCTCAGGCCCGACTGGAACCCCTCGAGGACGAGCTTCTCGTAGAGCCGCACGTCGTCGGCGACGGGCCGCGCCCACTCCTGGTCGTGGTAGGCGACGTAGCCCGGATCTTCGCCGCACCACGCGCAGCGGCGCGCTCCGTCCGGGTGATCTCGCAGCCCCTCGTCGGTTGCCACCGCGGGACTCTACCGCCAACCTCCGGGGCCGTGAGCCCGTACCTGTCGTCTCCGATCGCGTTCGCGCACCGCGGCGGCGCCGCGGTGTGGCCGGAGAACACCTTCACGTCGTTCGAGGGCGCGATCGCGCTCGGCTTCCGCTACCTCGAGACGGACCTCCACGTGACCCGCGACGGCGCGATCGTGTGCTTCCACGACGCGACGCTGAGCCGCACCACCGACGGGGTCGGCTTCGTGAAGGACCTCACGCTCGCGGAGCTCCGCACGCTCGACGCGGGCTACCGCTTCACGCGCGACGGCCGGACGTTCCCGTACCGCGGCCAGGGGGTGACGATGCCGACGCTCGAGGAGGCGTTCGCGCTCCACCCGGAGCTCAAGCTCAACGTCGAGATGAAGCAGCGCGAGCCCCGCATGGAGGCGCTCCTCTGGGACGCGATCGATCGGCTCGGCGTGCACGATCGCGTGCTCGTCGCGGCGAGCAGCGATCCGCTCGTCCACCGCTTCCGGCGCCTGCGCGAGCGGCAGCTCCCGACCTCGCCGGGGATCCGCGGCGTGCTCCGCTTCTGGGCGGCCTCGCGCGTGGGCCTCGCGGGGCTCCGGCGCCCGCCGTACGCGGCGCTCCAGGTCCCGCCTTCGTGGGATGGGATCACCGTCGTCGATCGCGCCTTCGTCGAGGCCGCGCACGCGCAGGGGGTCCACGTGCACTGCTGGACGATCGACGCGCCCGACGAGATGCACCGGCTCCTCGAGCTCGGCGTCGACGGGATCATGACCGACGAGCCCGCGGTGCTCGCGCGGGTCTTCGCGGAGCGTGGGCTGCCCCTCGACCCCGGTGCTAGATCGTGAGCTCGCCATGCCCCTGCCGATGATCGGGAGCCCGCTCCCGCCCGAGCCCGAGCCGCCGCTGCGCACGCACCGCCGCTTCGATCGCGTCGCGCGCCTCGTGACCGAGCCGGGGCTCCACGCGCTGATGCGCGCGCGCGTCGTCGTCTTCGGGATGGGCGGCGTCGGCTCGTTCGCGGCCGAGGCGCTCGCGCGGAGCGCGGTCGGCGAGCTCGTCCTCGTCGACTTCGACGACGTCTGCGTGACCAACGCGAACCGCCAGCTCCACGCGCTCCGCGGCACGATCGGCAAGCCCAAGGTCGAGGTCATGGCGGAGCGCCTGCGCCTCGTGAGCCCCGCGAGCGCGGTGACCCCGATCGTGCGCTTCTACGAGGCCGCGTCGAGCGACGAGCTCCTCGCGGGTCGCGGCGC
>JAYRVK010000515.1:0-7469 GCA_041918555.1 Sandaracinaceae bacterium | reverse complement strand
GTCGAGGCGGCGCAGGACCAGGCGCCCGTCGATCCGCTCGACGAGCGCCGCGTGCGCGGCGACGAGCGGGTCGTCGGGCTCGAGCTCGACGACGTCGAAGCCCTCGCGACAGCACGCGCCGCACGCGCGGCAGTCGAGGGCCGCGTCGAACGCCTCGCACGCGGGCCAGCCGGGATCGACCGCGACGCCGGCGACCGCGCACGACTCGCCGCGCCACGCGCACGCGCCGCACGCGCGGCCGGGGACCGAGGGCGCGAAGCCGCCCGCGGGGTGGCGCGCGCGCGGCGGCTCGACGTCGAAGAGGAGCGAGCCTTCCTGGGCGAAGGGCGCCGCCGCCCGGACGACCGCGGCGCTCGCCTCGAGCGCGTCGGCGAGGTGCGGGCCCCACGGCGAGCGCGCGGCGCGCCCGATCGCGAGGCGCGCGAGGGGCACCGAGTCGTCGTCGCCAGCGAGCGGGTCCTCGCCGAGCGCGTCGAAGAACGCGCGGTGATCGGTGGTCGGCGCGAGCACCCGGCGCAGGCCCACGCGCCCCGCGAGGAACGCCTGCGCGCGCAGGCACGCGTGCTCGCGCGCGAGGTCGCGCGGGTCGGTGTTCTCGAGGCCCCAGTCGGGCCGCTCGAAGGACGCGGGCCCCTGCACGAGCGAGTGGCAGAGCTCGTGGAAGATCATCTGCGCGAGGCAGTCGTCGGCGTCGAGCGAGCTCGCGTCGCCGAGGAGGAGCGCGCCCCGTCCGTCGGTCGTCGCGAACGCGTCCGGGGTGCGCGCGACGCGCAGGCCGATGCGGGTCGCCGCCTCGATCCAGATCCGATCGAGCGGATCCTCGTAGCGGCGGGTCACCACGCGCATGGCCCCGCAACCTAGCAGGCCGCGCTCAGCGCGGCTCGACGTGGGTGGGGAGCGTGATCGGCCAGCCCGCGCTCGGGTCCTCGAGGTAGCGGTAGTGCGCAAAGTGCGTGGTCACGCGGCGCACGTAGTTCCGGGTCTGCTCGAAGGGGATGTGCTCGACGAAGAGGTCGAGCTCGACGCGGCCGCTGGCGCGGAGCCACTGGTCGATGCGGTGGCCGCCCGCGTTGAACGCGGGGAAGCCGAGCGGGACGCCGAAGCGCGCGACGAGGCCGCCCACGTACGCCGCGCCGATGCGCGTGTTCATCTCGGGGTCGAAGAGCATCTCGCGCGTCACCTCGAGGCCCACGCGGCGCGCCATCGGGATCGCGGTCTCCGGCAGGAGCTGCATCAGGCCGACCGCGTCCGCGTAGCTCACCACGTCCGGGTCGTAGTTGCTCTCCTGCCGCATCACCGCGTACATGTGCGCGGGCGTGAGGCCGCCCGCGGGCGCGGCCGCCTCGACCTCGCGCGCGTAGGGCCGCGGGTACGCGCCGTCCCAGCGCCAGCGGTCCATCGGGCCGGGCGCGTTCCGGCGCAACAGCGTGCTCGCGCCGCCGACGAGGCGCGCGACGCGGCTCGCCTCGCCGAGCCGCTGGTACACGGTGACGAGGCGCTGGAGGCCATCGCCCGGCCCGCGCCGGATCCGCGCCTCCTGCCGCTCGACCGCCGCGAGCGCGTCGTGGCGCAGGCCGAGCGACGCATGGAACGCGACGTCCGGCGGGAGGCTCACCTCCACCTCGGGCGGCGTCCCCGCGAGCGCGGGCTCCGGGAACGGCGGCGGCGCGACCTCGCCGAGCTCCTCGATCCGCTGGCGGGCGAGGAGCGCGTACCAGTGGAGCGGCTCGACGTAGAGCGCGTCGCGGTACGCCCGCAGCGCGCCCTCGCGATCGCCCCGCGCCTGCCGCGTGCGCCCGACCCAGTAGTGGCCGCGCGCGCGCACCATCGCGCTCGCGTCCGTGCGCGCGTACTCCTCGAGGTGGCGCTCGGCGGCGGCCCAGCGGCGCCGCTCGTACGATCGCAAGCCGAGCTGCCAGATCGCCTCGCGGCGGAACGCCGGCGCGCGGGCCGCGAGCGCGCTCCGCGCGTAGCGCGCCATGTTCGCCTCGCCGCCGCGCAGCTCGTGGCGCAGCTCGAGCCACGCCGCGAGGTACATCGCCTCGGAGGCGAGCCGGTGCGTCGGGTGCTCGGTCGCGAAGCGGCGGTACTCGGGGATCGCCTCGCGGTCGCGGTCGGCGCGCGAGAGCGCGCGCGCGGCGTGGAACTGATCGTCGGCCGCGTCGGGGCCGCCCAGGCGCGCGCTCTCCGCGAGGAGCACCGCGGCCTCGGCGTAGTACTGCCGACGCATCCGGTAGAGCGCCATCCCGCGCACGTGGAGCCAACGCCGCAGCTCCGTCGGGCGGCTCGGGCGGCCCATCGCCTCGAGCGAGGCCGCGGCCTCGGCGTAGCGGTTCACCTCCGCGAGCCGCTCCGCGCGCCGGACCTGCTGCGCGAACGAGAGCGTCACGGGCCCGCCGTGGAGCGCCTCGAGCGCGGCCTGGGCGCGCGGCGCCTCCGGGTGATCGACGCGCTCCACGACGAGCGCGGTGAGCGCCTCGATCGCGTCGGGCCGCCGGCCGGCGCGCACGAGCGCCTCGGCGAGCGCGAAGCGCGCCGCGAACAGATCCACGTTGCGCGCGCCTCGATCCACCACCGCGCGCAGCTCGGCCTGCGCCCGATCGAGGTCGCCCTCGACGAGCGCGCACTCGGCCAGCACCGCGCCGGCGAGCGGCTCGGTCCGAAGGGTCTCCAGCCGCTCGCGCGCGCTCGCGCAGTCGCCGCTCCGCGCCGACGCGATGCCGGCGCGCCGCAGCGAGTCCTCGCGCACGGCCTCGGGCAGCCCCGCGAGGTCCTCCCCGGTCGGGTACGCGGCCGCGGCCTCGCGCATCCGCGAGCCGCGCTCGAGCAGGCGCCCGAGGAGGTAGCGGGTGCGCGGGCGCGCGCGCTCGGCCTCGGGCAGGTGCGCGATCGCGACGAGGGCGTCGTCGTCGGCGTGGCGGCGCACGGCCTCGGCGATCGGAGCGAGCACGTCGTCTTGCGCTCCGGCCGGCGCCGCGAGCAGCGCGAGCGCGAGCACCGTGAGACCCCCACGCATCCGCGCCCTGAACCGTCGGGCGCCCGTTCGCGATTCCGCCGCGGTCCCCACGGAGACAACGTCGCACGCAGCCTCTCGGGGCGCGAGCTTGTGGCGCGCGGTTCGTCGGCTATGCTCCGCGCCCGCATGCGCTCCCTCCTCGCCGTCGCCGCCCTCGCCGCCGCGTCCATCGCGGGCTGCGCGCCCGCCATCGGCGACTCGTGCAACACGGGCTTCGACTGCTCGATCAACGGGGACCGCACCTGCGATCTCGCGCGGCCCAACGGCGCGTGCACGGTGTTCTCGTGCGAGGCCGACACCTGCCCCGACGACGCGGTGTGCGTGCGCTGGCGCCCGGATCCCTCGCGGCTGACCTTCACCGCGTGCATGAAGCGCTGCGAGAACGACGGGAATTGCCGGGTCGACGAGGGCTACCGCTGCATGGCCGCGGACGACCTCCGCACCACCGTCGAGGGCGGCGACCCCGTGGCCGAGGTCATCGACGAGGAGCGGGGCATCGGCCGCTTCTGCGTCTCGACGGATCCGAACCCGGACGACTGATCCTCAGCCGGGGATCGGGTGGCGCGGCGCCTCCCCGCAGAGCACGCGCACCGCGTCCTCGAGCGCCGTCCGGGCCATGCGCTGGCGCGCGGCCTCGGTGGCGCTCCCGAGGTGGGGCAGCAGCACCACGTCGTCGCGCGCGAGGAGCGCGGGGTGCACCGCGGGCTCGCGCTCGAACACGTCGAGGCCCGCGCCGAAGAGGTGGCCGCGCGCGAGCGCCTCGGCGAGCGCGGCCTCGTCCACGATCGGGCCGCGCGCGGTGTTCACGAGGATCGCGCCCCGCCGCATGGCCGCGAGCTCGCGCGCCCCGAAGCGTCCGCGGGTCGCCGCGTCGAGCGGGGCGTGGATCGAGATCACGTCGCTCGCCGCGAGGAGCTCCTCGAAGTCGACCCGCGTGGCGCCGAGCGCCGCCTCGACCTCGGGCGCGGCGCGCGAGCGCGCGCAGTAGAGCACCTTCATCCCGAACCCCGCGGCGCGCCGCGCCACCGCGCGCCCGATGCGCCCGAGCCCGTAGATCCCGAGGGTGCGGCCCGCGAGCTCCACCCCGAGGAGCATCGTCGGCGACCAGCCCTCGAAGCGCCCCGAGCGCAAGAGCGCCTCGCCCTCGCGCACGCGCCGCGCGACCGCGAGGACGAGCGTCCACGCGAGGTCGGCCGTCGCGTCGGTGAGCACGTCGGGCGTGTGCGTGACGAGGACCCCGCGCGCGCGGCACGCCGCGACGTCGACGTTGTCGTAGCCGACCGCCACCTGCGCCACGTGCCGCACCGTCGGGAGCGCGTCGAGGAGGGCGCCGTCGACGGGGTCGCTCACGAGCGTGAGGAGCGCGCGGCTCCCGCGGGCCTGCTCGAGGAGCTCCTCCCGCGTCGGCGCGCGGTCCTCGGCGAACACGCGCACCTCGAGCTCCGCGGGCGTCTCGGCCCGCACGTCGATGGGGAGGCGCCGCGTCACGAAGAGCGCGCTCACTCCTTCGTCTCGGCCTTGGTGCGCTGTTGGTTCCACTCGTCGACGAACTCCCAGTCCGCGATGAGGCCCTTGCGCAGGAGCACCGAGAGCAGCGCCGCCAGGAGCGGCTCCCACGCGTCGTCGGGCAGCACGTCCCGCACATCGGCGCCGCCCGCGCGCGCGACGAGCGCGTGGATGAGATCGCGCGTGGTGAGGCGCTGCTCGGCCGTCGGAGCGGGGTCCTTCTTGCCCTTCTTCTTCGCCGAGGGCAACTTGACTTGCGTTCCATCGAGGAGCGTCAGCGTGAGGAACCCGGGCCCCGGCCGCGCGGGCGGAGGCACGGACGGCACGACCGCGGGAGGCTCGGCCGGAGGCTCGGGCGCGGGCTCCGGCGCGGGCGCCGCGGCCGCCGCCACCGGGACGGGCGCCTCGGGCGCGGTCCGGACGGTGAGCTCGATCGGCGCGGCGTCCTCCAGCAAGTCGGTCACGTCGAGCTCGGTGCTCTTCTCCACCTCGCTCAGCGGCGGCAGCCCGAGGTAGTAGACGCGGATCGCGTTGCGGATGTCCGTCGGCGAGGCGACCATCGGCTTGACGGGGAGCCCCGACTCGTCGGCGACGTCCTGCATCGCGGGGACGTTCAGCGGGTCCTCCATCGCCACGTAGAGCGTGTCACCCTGGCGACGCACGTGGCGCACGTACACGGGCACCAGGCAGTGCTTCTCCGCGATCGCGGCCGGCACCAGCCCGAGGAGCTCGCGGGAGAAGTCCACGTGATACAGGTTCACCCACGGGATCGAGAGCTGGTTCGAGAGGACCTGGGTCATCTGGCCCTCGGTCACGTAGCCGAGCTGGACGAGCATCTCGCCGAGGCGCAGGCCCGTGCCCTTCTGCGCCGCGAGCGCCTCGTCCACCTGGGCCTCGGTGACCAGCCCGGCGGCCACCAGCATGTCCCCGAGCCGCAACCGCTCCGCCATGCGGCCAGGATAGGCCCGAACCGCCACGGACGTGGCGTTCCCTGCAGACCGCGGGTATGAATCGCGATCCATGTCCGCGCACGCATCGACCGACCGGACCACGACCGCCGTGACCCACGACGGCGCGTTCCGCGTCATCGCGCTCCGGACCACGGACACCTGCCGCGAGTGCATCCTCACCCAGCGCGCGGCGGGCGACGACGCGCGGCACCTCGCCGACGTGGTGACGGGGACCATCCTCGTGCGCCTCACGATGGCCCCGACGCTGCGCGTCCAGGGCGTCGTCCGCAGCGCGGGCGGCCGGGCCAACGTCCTGGGCGACAGCCACCCCGACGGGTCCACCCGGGGCCTGCTCCAGCGCCCCGAGGGCGCGCGGATCTCGCTCGGCCGAGGGGCCCTGATGCAGATGATGCGGACCCTCCCGACCGGTGCGGTGCACAAGGGCGTGGTCGAGGTCCCCGACGGCTCGGTGAGCGGAGCCCTGATGGGCTACCTCTCGAGCTCCGAGCAGATCACCAGCGTGGCGATGGTGACCTCGCGCTTCGACGCGGACGGCGCGCTCGCCGGCGCGGGCGGCTACCTCGTGCAGCTGCTGCCCGAGGTGAGCCGCGCGCCGCTGGCCGTGATGACGGAGCGCCTCGACGCGGACTTCTCCGCGCCCGACGGCGTGCTCGCGCTCCTCGCGGAGGACCCCGCGACGCTGATGGCCGAGATCCTCTACGGGATGGACTTCGTGCAGACCCAGGAGGCCTCGCTCCGCTTCGGCTGCCAGTGCAGCTCGCTGCGCGTGCTGAGCAGCCTCGCGACGCTCTCGAAGGACGACATCCGTGACCTGATGAGCTCCGAAGAGCAGCTCCACATCACGTGCGACTACTGCGGCCAGGCGTACGAGCTGTCGCCGAAGGCCCTCGGGGGCCTGCTCTCCGAGAGCTGAGCCGGCGCACGCCGGCGACGAGGAAACCCAGGCCGACCGCGGGCACCGCGGCGTAGCCGAGCGGGTAGAGGATCTCGCGCGCGCGCCCGACGCGGATCGGCTCGGCGCGCGGCGCCGCGAGGAGGGGGCCTGCCTCGGCGAGCCCATCGGCGAGCGGGCTCGCGGCCGCGCTCACCGCGACGTCGGGGGCCGGCGCGAGCACCGCGAGGTGCGTCATCACCTCGCGCTCGACGCCGCGCACGTAGACCTCGCGCTCTCCGTCGACGGTGCGCACCCGCGCGGTCTCGGCGGGCTCGAGGCCCATCATCGAGACCCAGCGCCCCGGCGACGGCGAGCTCACGATGCCCCCCGCCTGCCGCAGGTACATCACGCTCGAGCCGCCGCCGTCGAGGTTGATCGCGCGCCACGCGCCGAGCTCCACGAGGACGCGCCCGAGCTGGTAGAGGGTGAGCCCGCGGCTGTGGTCTTGGCGGCCGTCGACGACGACGAGGAGCACGCGGCGTCCGTCGCGCGACACCCCGACGGCGGTCCGCGGCTGCCGCTGGTTCGACGTCGCGAAGAGATCGAGCCCCTCGACGTCGAGCGCGCCCCGCGCGACGAGGATCGGCCGGCCGCTGAGCGCGTCGGTCACCTGGCGCAGGCTCCGCTCGTCCTCACCCTCGCCCGGCGCGTTCACCACGGCGCGTCCGTCGCGCAGCACCGCGAAGTGCCCGAATTCCTCGCTCGGCGTCGCGGTGTCCCACACCTCCCCGCCGCCCGCGGTGATCCCGCTCGGGCGCTGCCACATGCCCCAGAAGCCGCCGTTCACCGCGGCGGCCGCGCCGTGCGCGCGCGCGAAGTCGCTCACCGTCCCCCAGCGCTCGCGCTGCGGCGTCGCGATCACGCGCACGCCCTCGCGCGCGAGGTCGACGACGAGCGCGTGCACCTCGATGCGCGGGGAGTCGTAGGTGCGGCGCAGGTAGCGCACGCCCGGGTTCGGCTCGGACCACGAGTCGACGGGCGCGCCGAGGTGGCGTGGGATCTCCTGCGCGCTCGCGAGGGCGGGCAGGAGCAGGAGCGCGAG
>JAYRVK010000514.1:0-4125 GCA_041918555.1 Sandaracinaceae bacterium | reverse complement strand
CAGGCCGTGGTGGTCGGCGTCTCGCCGGGCGCCGCGCTCGCGGGCGTGATCGCGGAGACGCTCGCGAAGGCGGGCGCCGACCCGATCCTCGCGGGCGAGGGGCACGACGAGGCGCTCTGGCGCGCGCCCGGCGAGGCGTACGGGCGGCCGGCGGCGCGGCTCGCCGATCCGATCCCGGAGCGCCTCCTCGCGCACGGGATCGTGATGGACGCGACCGGCCTCTCGACGCCCGCGGAGCTGGGCCGGCTGCACGAGCTCTTCCACCCGCTCGTGGGGCGCCTCGGGCGCTCGGGGCGCGCGATCGTGCTCGCGCGGCCGCACGCCGGCGAGGCGCCCGCGCGCGCGGCGCCCGGCGAGACGCCGACCACCCCGGCCTGGTTCGCGAGCGGCCGCTCCTCCCACGGGCCCTTCGCGCGCGCGAGGGCCTGGGGCATCGGGATGGGGAGCCCGAGCGTCTTGATGACGTTGCGGGCGTTCGGGTTCTTGCCGAGCTCGAGCAGGAAGTCGCTCATCGGGTCCTCGTGGTGAACGTGCCGGTCAGATAGGCGGGGCCCGACGGCGCGGCGCCCACGTACACTTGGTTTGCTCCGTCGACGTAGACGCCGACCTTGGCGGGCAGCACCAGCGGCCGCGTGAAGCGGACCTCGAGGCGCTCGAGCGCGTCGACGTCGCCCGCGAAGAGCCCGCGGTTCAGGCCCTCGACGGCGCGGGCCATCGTGCCGAAGCCGTGGAGGATGGTGTTCCGGAACCCGAACGCCTTCGCGTACGCGGGCACCCAGTGCACCGGGTTGAAGTCGCCGGTGAGCTTCGCGAAGTCGAGCCCCGCGTCCGCGCGCAGCTTGAAGAACGCGAGCTCGCGCGCGCTCGCGGGGACGCGCGGCTTGTCCTTGTCCTTCGGCGCGCCGTTGCCCTTGCCCTCGCCGTTGGGCTTCCCCTTCGCGAGCGGCACGAACACGATCATCGTCGCGACGATCGCCTCGGGCGCGGACGCGCTCGACGTGACGGTCTCGATCTCGAGGATCGCGCGGCGCCCGTCGTCGTCGATCGACGCGAGGCGGCCGACCACCTCGATCGCCTCGCCGAGCGGGAGCGGCGCGTTCTGCACGAGCCGGCAGCCGCCGTTCATCGCGCCCAAGAGCGGGTAGCGCGTCCCCTCGAGGCACGGCCCGATCAGCCCGAACGCCCACTGCGGGAAGAGGTGCGCGGGCACGCGGCCCTTGTACGCGCTCGGATCGCCGCCGACGTGCCGCACGTACGCGCGCACGAGCTCCGGGTCGCGCGGCGGGTAGCTCACGCGGACCTCGGGGCCGGGGAGGGTGACCTCGCCGCGCGCGGCCTTCGCGAGCCCGAGGCGCTGCTTGATCACGCCGAGCGCGGCGCCGCCCATCCCCTTCAAGGTGGGCCCCTGCTCGAGCACGAACTTGGTGCTGACCGCCATGATCACTCCGCGGCGGCGGCCGGGGCCTCCGCCTCCGTCAGGCTCGCGAGGAGCCGGTCGCCGGTGGTCTGGATGAGGTCGAGGTTGTGCCGCGTGCGCGGCTCCGCGCGATCGAGCCAGCGCTCGAGCACGTCGCGGCGATCCGGGTGCTCCTTGGCCTGCGCGAGGAGGATCTCCGCGGCCGCCTCGTCGAAGAGGATCTGCGCGAGGTGCTCGGCGTGGAGCATCGCGAAGGAGAAGTCACGCTTCGGGTTCCAGTTCTTGAGGAGCGCCTCGGGCCACTCGGTGACCTTGTGCTCGCCGAGCCCGCGCAGCTTGTCGCCCGCGGTGCGCATCATCAGGTGCTGGAGCGCCGCGTGCGCGGTCGCCTGGATCTTCGCGACGCGCTTCTCGTGGGGATCGCGCGCCGAGAGCGCGCGCCAGCGCGCCTGCGCGCCGCGCTGGAGGAACCGGCGCGGGTTCTTGAGCACGCCGCCGAGGTTGTCCTTCATCGCCATCAGCGCCTGGATCTGCGAGGTGCCCTCGTAGATCGGGAACACCAGCGCGTCGCGCAGGAGCTTCTCCGCGCCGTACTCCTTCGTGTAGCCGACGCCCCCGTGGATCTGGATCCCGCGCCGCGCGTGCTCGACCGCGCGCTCCGCGCCGAAGTACTTGAGGAGCGGCGTGACGCGGCGCGCCGCGCGCTTGTGCTGCTTCATCGCGCGCTTCAGGCGCTTGTGCTCGGCCTCGGAGAGGTCCTTCCGGTACTCGAGGTGCAGGCCGATCTTCGTCGCGAGCTCCTCGTGGTACGCGCCGTGGACGCAGACCGCGCGGAGCGCCTGCACGTCGGTGCGCATCTCGTCGAGGTAGTCCGCGATCATCTCGTGCTTGTCGATGGTCTTGCCCATCGACCGGCGCTCCGCGGCGTAGCCCTCCGCGAGCCGCGTCGCGGCCTCGATCAGCCCGATGCACTCGAAGCCCACGCCGAGGCGGGCGCCGTTCATCAGCGTGAGCATGTACGGGAAGCCCTCGCCGCGTTTCCCGATCAGGAACGCGGGCGTGCGCTCGAAGCTGATCTGCGCGGTGACGGACGCGTGGTGCCCGAGCTTCTCCTCGAGCCGATCGATCGTCGCGAGGCGCACGCGCTCGCCGTTCTTCTCCTCGTAGGTCGGGACGAGGAACATGCTCAGCCCGCCGAGGCCCGCGAACGGATCGTCCGGATCGCTCGCCTCCTCCGTCCGCGCGATCACGAAGTGGTACTTCGCGTGGCCGGAGGTGATGAAGATCTTCATCCCGGTGACGAACCAGTTGCCCTGCTCGTCTTGCTCGGCCTTGCAGCGCAGGCGCGCCATGTCGCTGCCCGCGTCGGGCTCCGTGATGTCCATCGCGCCCCACGCCTCGCCGCGCGCGATCTCGCGGATGAAGCGCTCGAAGCGCGTCGAGAGGATCGTGCCCGTGTCGGGATCGATCTTGGTCGTGCCCTCGCGGAGGCTGAACATCAGCATCGCCGCGGCCATCCCGCCGTGGAAGCCGTGGTGCGCCATCACGGAGACGTCGCCGCGCCCGATGATCTCGCTCGTGAGGAAGTAGAGCATCAGGGGGCTGTTCATCCCGCCGAGTTCGCGCGGGAGGCACATCGCGTGGAGCTCCATCGCCTTGATCTGATCGAAGATGCTCTGGAGGAGCGGGGGGTGGACCGCCTCGCCGCCCTCGAGCCCGACCTTCTCGCGATCGAGCTGCGCGGCGTGCGGCGCGACCTCGTCGGCGACGAACTGCCCGACGAGCTCCGCGACGTCGCGGTAGAGCTCGACGGCCTCCTCGACGCTCTTCGGCCCGTCGGCGCTCTTGAAGTGGTGCTCGGTCAGCTCGACCAGCGGACCCCAGTCGATGCCGCGCTCGAAGTAGAACCCGAGGTCGTCGTTGTCCTTGAAGAAGTTGCCCATGATCAATGGCTCCCTGCGCGCGCGCCCGCGCGGCGTTCGTTCATGCGCTCGAGGCCCTCGGGGGTGAAGAGGCTCACCTTCGCGATGCGCTCGAGCTCGCGGGTCAATCGATCGACTCCGTCGGCCTGGAGCGCGGTCCCGAGCGTGTCGGAGATCGCGGTGCCGCCGATGACGAGGTGGATGACGTGGAGGAGGTAGGCCTCGGGGTCCGCGTCGGCGCGGACCTCACCGGTCGCCTGGCCGCGGCGCACGTAGCCCGCGATCACCTCGAGCCACGGCGCGACCGCGACGAGCAGGCGCTCGCGCATGGCCTCGGGGTGATCGAGGGTCTCGCGCAGCACGAGCCGCGCGCGGTCGGGGTCCTCCGCGAAGAAGCGCACCGTCTCCGAGAGGAGCGCGTCGAAGCGCTCCGCGCCCGCGGCGAGGAGGCGCGGCAGGACCCCGTTCCACCGGAGGATCACCTGATCGAGCACCGAGCGGTGCAGGTCCTCCTTGGAAGCGAAGTGATAGAGGAGCGAGGCCTTGCGGATCCCGACCTCGTCGGCGATCGCCGAGAGCGAGGTGCCGCCGTACCCGTGCGCCGCGAACCGGCGGGTGGCGGCGTCCAGGATCTGCGTCCGTACGTCCATTCGTGGGTCTCTTGCGGGGTTCCGAGGACGGCTTGGAGCTCCTTGGAATTCCGGAGTCTCCCTACCGATCGGTAGAGGGCTGTCTACCACTCGGTAGGGGGCGGGGCAAGCAAGTCCTTGGATTTCGCCGCGCCTT
>JAYRVK010000513.1:0-8523 GCA_041918555.1 Sandaracinaceae bacterium | reverse complement strand
TTCGAACCGGCGACGTTCAGCTTGGAAGGCTGACGCTCTGCCAACTGAGCTACTCCCGCGGGGCTGCCTGATGGAGGGTGTTGGGTTCGAACCAACGTAGGCAAACGCCGGCAGATTTACAGTCTGCTCCCTTTGACCGCTCGGGCAACCCTCCGAAAAACCTCGCAATTTTCAGCTGGTAGAGCTGGCGAAGGGACTCGAACCCGCAACCCCCTGCTTACAAAACAGGTGCTCTACCAATTGAGCTACGCCAGCCCAGAAGGGCCCCTCGGACACCGCGCGAGGCCTCGCGAGCGCACCGAGCCCTCCCCCGGCAACGGGAGGGCGCGTTATGTAGGCGGTAAGCCGGAGGCTGTCAAGGAAGATCCGTACCGAGCCCGCTAGGCCCCGGAATCCGTGGCCGGCGGCGGCGGAGCGGGCTCGGGGGCAGGCTCGTCCTCGGCGACCGGATCGGTCTGCTCGAGCAACAGCGCGCGCATGCGCTCCAGGTCCGTGCGCGTCCGGTCGGCCCACTCCGTGCGGACTCCGGTTCGCTCCACCATCAGCAGCGTCAGCTCCCAGTAGCGGATCGCGTGGCGCAGCAGCGGCCGGATGTGCCGGGCCAGCTCGGATCGGTACTCGGTCTCGTAGATGGGCACCGCGCTGGAGTCGAGGGGCTCGGTCGGCGGCGGGATCGGGGCTCGCATGAGGGCCTGCCACAGGTGGTCGTACATCGCCCCGATGCGATAGCCCGCCGCCGCAGCCCACTCGGCGTCCGTGTGGCGGATGGTGTTGAAGTACTCGCGCTGAGCGTCCAGGACGAGCCGCGCGCGCTGGTCGAGCACCGCGTGCTGCTCCTGGGCGGTCCCGACGGGCAGGTCCATTCCTTCGGAGCGCAGGCGCAGGGTCTCGGCCAACACGTAGTTCGAGGCGGCCGCGAAGTACGGCTCCGGCACCGCCGCGCGCCGCTCCTGCATCCGGTAGTAGCTCAGCGCGTCGCGGGCCTGACGCTCGGCGTCCGCATGGCGGGCGAGCCCGAGCAGAGCCTGGGCGCGGCGGGTGAGCCCCTCGAGGCGCTCGGGCTCGGAGAGGTCCTCCCGCAGGAGCGCGCGCTCCGACGCGGCGAGCGCCCCGTCGAAGCGCTCGAGCCCGAGCATGACCTGCGCGAGCTGGAGCGTGGCGTGGCGCGCGTCGCGGGTCTGCGGCGAGCGATCGATGACGCCCTCGTAGTAGACGATCGATGCCTCGAGCTCTCCCCCCTCGTGCAGGCACAAGCCCGCGTTGTAGAGCGCGGGGGAGACGTAGCGGCTCGACGGGAACTCCTCGATGATCCGATCGTAGTAGCGCTCGACCGCCTCGCGGCACTGCCCCCGATGGAGCAGCTGGGTCCCGCGCTCGAAGAGCTGACCCGCGTCGTAGCTCTCGAGGACCAGGTCCCCCTCGCCGCCCGACGAGGCGACGATCCGCATCTCCTCCATCGTGATGACGTCGTCACCCGGGGCCGCGGGCCGCGGCGTGACGCCCCCGCACGCGCACAGGATCACGAGGCTCGGGGCGAGGAGGGTCGTTGGACGCATGGATGGGGCCGACACCGGAGAGGACGGGCGGTTCCGGGGTTACGCGGAGCGGAAACCGGGGAAGGTTCGCGGCCGTAACAGCGTAACGCCGCAACCCGCCCCCCAGCGTAACACCTCGGGGGGATCGTTACGCCTCCCCGGGTTTCCGTGGAGTTTCTCGCTCGATCCAAGGCTCGCCGACCTTGGCATGGCCGCTGCTCAGAGGGGCCGTGACGAGAGCACGAGCGAGGACACGCCGATGAACACCACCGACATGATCGCCCTGGACGAGACCCAGCTGCTGACCCGGATGCTCCTGCGCGACGGGAGTGCGTGGCGCGAGTTCCACCGTCGCTACGACCGGCTCATCTACCGCTGCATCCACAAGGTCACGGGGCGCTTCCCGGGCTCGATCACGAGCGAGGACGTGCGGGAGATCTACGCGATGTTCCTGCTCGGCCTGAACAAGCGGAACATGCACAAGCTCCGGACCTTCGACCCCGAGCGCGGCAACAAGCTCAGCTCGTGGGTGGGTATGCTCGCGACGAACTGCGCGTGGGACTACCTGCGCGGCGTCGCTCGGCGGCCTCAGACCACGACGCTCGCCGACGCCGAGCAGATCGGCAGCACCACCGACAACCCGTACGAGCAGCTGCTCGAGAAGCAGCGCTGGGCGGTGGTGAACGACGTCCTGGCGCAGTTCAGCGAGAAGGACCAGCAGTTCGTGCGGCTGTACTTCATGGAGGGCCTCCCGCCCGAGGAGATCGCGGAGGAGATGGGCATCTCGGTGAAGACCGTCTACTCGAAGAAGCACAAGATCCGCTGCCGCCTGCAGAAGGCCCTCGAGCCGGTCGTCGCTCAGGCCGCCTGATCCAGCCTCCTCGTCCTCGTCGCGCGGGCGTCCATCGGTCGATGGGCGCCCGTCCTCGTTCCGTCGTACGTTCCATGCGTGCTGGGGCCCGCCCTGACCGCCGCGGCCTACTTGCTCGGATCCGTGTCCTTCGGCCTCCTCGCCGCGAACCGCGCCGGGGTCGACCTCCGGGACGCGGGGAGCGGCAACGTGGGCGCGACGAACGTCGGACGAGTCCTGGGAAAGCGCACCGGGCGGGTCGTCCTCGCCCTGGACGCGGCCAAGGGCGCAGGACCGGCGCTCGCGGCGTGGGGGGCGCTCGGACTGGAGTCGCCCTGGACGGCGGCGGTCGGCGTCGCCGCCGTCGTGGGGCATTGCTTCCCGGTGTGGCATGGGTTCCGCGGCGGAAAGGGCGCCGCGACGGCGCTCGGCGTCATGCTGGCCTTGGTCCCGGCCGCTGGGGCGGGCGCCGCGATCACCTACGTGGGGCTCAAGCGCTTGTCGCGCCGCGCGAGCGTCGGCTCGCTCGCGGGCGCCGCGAGCGGAGCCGCAATTTCCTTTGCGCTCCTGGGCGAGCGCCCTCGGACCTGGATGGCGGTGGCGATCCTGTGGGTCGTGGTGCTCCGCCATGCGGGGAACATCGGCCGGCTGCTCCGGGGTGAGGAGCCGCCTTCGTGATCGCGCCGCGTGCCCTCTTCCTGGCGCTCGCGGCGGGGTGCGGCGCCGGTGGCCCGCGCACGATGACTGCCGAGCCCCTCGACGGACCCGTGATCGAGGAGGCGGCGGGCCTCGCGTTGCTCGCGATCCCACGCCCGACCCCGGGACGACTATGGCTGTCGCTGTGGATCGACGCGGGCGCACGGGACGCCACCCCTCCGCAGCTCGCCGTCGTCGCCGCGTGGGCGGCCGCGCCGGCGGAGATCGACGCGCGCGCCCTGCCCGACGGGATCGAGCTCTCCCGCGAGTGCCCGGCGGACGCGCTCGAGCCATGCCTCGCCTCCTTCGCGCGCGCGCTCGGATCGCGCGAGGTGGGCGAGGCGGCCCTCGCGAGCGCCCTCACGCGTGCGCGCGACGCACGACGGCGCGCCGCCGCCGACGAGGTGAGACTGGCTGACGCGCTGGCCCTCGACGCCCTGCTCGGCCGCGGGGCAGATCCCCTCGGCGTCGCCGAGCCGGAGGTGGAGACCGATCGCCCCGCGCTCGAGGGCTTCCTCGCCGACCACTTCGGACCAGGTCGCGCGCTGCTGGTCGCGGTGGGAGACGTGAGCTCGTCGACCCTTCGGTACGCGGCGGAGCGGGCGTTTCGAGGTCTGCCCGCCGCGCGCGCAGGACGCGCAGCGCGAGCGGCGCCCGGGCGCGACGTGAGCGTTCGCGCGGGTGGTATGGACGTCGTCTCGGTGGCCACGACCTTCGACTCGCCGCGCGCCGCCATCGCGGCCGCGCATCGCTTCGTGGCGCGCGTCGACCGGGCGAGCGCGGACGTCTTTCCCGTGCGGGGCGCGTTCGCCCTGGTCGGGCGCGCTCCCCGTGCGGACGCGGCCGAGCTGATCGATCGCCTCACCGAGCTCCAGGAGGAGAGCGACCCGGAGGCAGTCGTCCCCGTCCCCGAGGATCCACGCGAGCATGCGCGGTGGCTCGGGGCCCGCTGGATCGCGGGCGCAGCATCGAGCGGAGGAGGCCTCGGCGTCGGCGCCGTGGTGAATGGCGGCCGAGCAGATCGCGTGCTGGACGATCCGGACGCGGCCCTAGAGCTCCAGGCGCGTGAGCGAATCCTGGCCTCGCTCGACGCGACCCGCGACTGGCAGGACGCCGCGGTCGATGGACATGCGCGGCTCGCCCTACCGAACGGCGTCCAGATCTCGGGGGAGCGCCTCGAGGGAGCCGACCACGTCGCCGCTACGGTCCTCTTCGAGGGCGGCGCGAATGAAGAGAGCGCGCGGACGCACGGAGTGACTGCCCTCCTCGTGAGCGCTGCCGTCCACTCGTGTCGAGGCCGCGCGGCGCGCGAGCTCGGCGCTCCGCCCGAGGTGATCGGGATCGCGATCTCCCCGCGGATCGGCGCCGAGCGCTTCGGATGGACGGTCACCGGTCCTCGGGAGCGCTGGCCCGAGGTCACGTACCTCGCGGCGCATTGCGCGCGGTCGGGGGCCTTCGACGCGGCAGCGCTGGATCGGGCGCGGATGGACGCGGTCGCGCCTCCGGAGCGCGTGGCGCTCGCGCTCGCGCTCGCGCCCGACGCGCCGGGACGAATCGTCCCCGCACCCGCCGACGGTGTGGCCGCTCGCCTCGACGACGTCCGTCGCTGGCGCGCGCGCGTGGCCGTCGGCGCGCGGGCGCACATCGGGCTGGCCGGCGACGTCCCGCTCGCGAGCGCGATCAGGCGCCTCGCGCGGATCGCGGCGCGGTATCCGCGAGGCGAGGCGCCCCCGGCCGAGCGCTGGGGCGGACCGCCGGCGACCGTCGGCACCG
The DNA here is from genome assembly GCA_041918555.1 of Sandaracinaceae bacterium. Taxonomy (GTDB): domain Bacteria; phylum Myxococcota_A; class Polyangia; order Polyangiales; family Sandaracinaceae; genus JACKEC01. The sequence goes on along the minus strand of JAYRVK010000513.1, from coordinate 3,669 downwards.
GCCGAGCTGGCTCGCGCGCCGGCGCCTGGATCGTTTGGTCGGCACCGATGACCGGTCAGCGCGCCCGCGGGGTCGCGCGGTTCTGCGCACACGCGGAGAGCGTCCTCTCCGCGGGCCGCCGGCTCCACGTCGTGGAGCGACACCACGTGGTCTCGGGGGGCTGGGGCCTCGCCGCGATCCGAGTCGAGGTGCTCGAGGCGGACCTCGCGCGCCTGCCCTCGCTGGTGCCCCCGATCCCCGCGCCCCCGCCCCCGACCGGCTCACCACCGCGGGGCTCGACGCCGACCTCGCGCTCGCTCGCGCTCGCGCGCGGCGAGGACGAGACAGACGACGCCGACGATGCCTCGGAGCTCGCCGCCGCGACGCCCCGGTTCGTGGTGCTCCGCCCCGCTCGTTGACCGTGGATCGCCGCCATGCTAGCTCGGGCCCGTGGCGAAGAATGAACGGCCATTCATCGAGGGCGCGGAGGCGGTGACCTCGCCCAAGGGCCGGCGCAGCACGGACAAGCGCGAGCGCATCCTGCGCGCAGCGATCAAGGTGTTCGCGCGCAAGGGCTTCTACGACACGCGCGTCAGCGAGATCGCGAAGGCCGCGGGGGTCGCCGACGGGACGATCTATCTCTACTTCGAGAACAAGGACGCGGTGCTCATCTCGATCTTCGAGGACCGCATCACGAAGCTGATCGCGGTCCTTCGCCGGGAGGTCGACGAGGCGCAGACCTTCGAGGAGAAGCTCCGGATCGTGGTCGAGCGCCAGCTCGGCTTGCTCGAGGGTCAGCGCGATCTCGCGGAGGTCGTGACCGTGAACCTGCGTCAGTCCTCGAAGCTGCTGAAGCAGTACGCGGCTCCTCGCTTCACGGAGTACCTCGACCTCATCGCGTCGGTGATCGCCCTCGGTCAGCGCGAGGGCATCGTCGACCCGGCGCTGAGCCCGCGCGTCGTCGCGACCGGGCTCTGGGGCGCGCTCGACGGCATCGCGCTCACGTGGGCGCTCGGCGGCAAGGCGACCCGGCCCGAGGCGTTGCGGCGCGGGGCCTCGCAGATCGCCTCCGTGTTCCTCGACGGCGTGCGGGCACGCCGTGCTTGACAGTTCCGGACGCGGCTCCTACGTGTCGGCCGCGATCCCCACCCCGAATGGATCTCCCGAGGAGGCAGCGTGAAAATCCTAGTCCCCGTGAAGCGGGTCGCAGACCCCGACAACGCCAACAAGATGAAGGTCTCCGCCAACGGCGCGAGCGTCACGTCGGAGGGCCTCGAGTGGAAGATCAACCCGTTCGACGAGTACGCGGTGGAAGCCGCCTTGCGCCTCAACGAGAAGGGGGGATCGAACGACACGCTCGGTGACGTCGTCGTCGTCTCGCTCGGGACGAGCGAGGTCGCGACGACCCTGCGCCAGCCCCTCGCGATGGGTGCGGCGCGCGGGATCCTCGTCGAGGCCGACGACGCGCAGCTCGACTCCGTGACGGTCGCGAAGGCGCTCGCGAAGCTCGCGCAGAAGGAGTCCCCCGACCTCATCCTGATGGGCAAGCAGGCCGTCGACGGGGACTCGAACACGGCGGGCCAGATGCTCGCCGAGATGCTCGGCTGGCCGATGGCGACCTTCGCGATGTCGATCGAAGTGGCCGACGGAGGCAAGGCGCTGCTCGTGGGCCGCGAGGTCGACACGGGGGTGCTCACGCTCAAGGTGACGCTCCCCGCGGTCGTCACCGTCGACCTCCGCATCGTCACGCCGACGTCGGTGCGGAACGGCGTCACGCCGAGCTCGCACGCCTACAACGAGGGCGCGCGGTACGCGTCGCTGAAGGGCATCATGCAAGCGAAGAAGAAGCCGATCGACACGATGAAGCTGTCCGATCTCGGCGCCACGAGCGCCCCCCTCGTGAGCTACTCGAAGTTCGAGCTGCCGCCCGCGAGGTCGGGCTCGGTGACCTACGTGGCGAGCGCGCAGGAGCTCGTCGAGAAGCTGCAGACCCAGGCGAAGGTCCTCTGAGGAGAAGGAGATCACCATGACTGACATCCTGGTAGTGGGCGAGATCCTCGACGGGACCCTCCGCAAGAACACCCTCGCGGCCATCCGGTTCGCCGCGGATCTGGCGGGACAGACCTCGGGCGCGTTCGACGTGATCGTCGTCGGCGACGGCGCCGACGCCGCGGCCGACGAGGCCGCCAAGTACGGCGCGCGCAAGGTCCTCAAGGCCCAGGTCGATGGCGGCTACGTCGCCGAGAAGATCGCGGCGACCGTCGCCAAGGCCGCGACCGACGGCGGCTACGGGATCGTGACCGCGACCGCGGGGACGACGGGCAAGGATCTGTTGCCGCGCGTCGCGGCCAAGCTCGGTGCGGGCGTGGCGAGCGACATCGCCGGCTTCTCCGTCGACGGCGACGCCGTCACGTACCGCCGGCCGATGTACGCCGGCAACATCTACGGCCACGCGAAGATCGCGAGCGACGTGGCCGTCGTCACGGTGCGGCAGAGCGAATTCGAGGCGGCGACCGAGGCCGCGGGGACGAGCCCGATCGAGGAGGTCGAGGTCGTGGCCGATCCCGCGGCGGACCGCGTGGAGTTCGTGAGCCTCGAGTCGCAGAAGTCCGAGCGCCCCGAGCTGACCGAAGCCGAGATCGTCGTGTCGGGCGGCCGCGCGCTCAAGAGCGCGGAGAACTTCGGCAGCGTGCTCGAGCCGCTCGTCGACGCGTTCGGGGCCGCGATGGGCGCGTCGCGCGCGGCGTGCGACGCGGGCTACGTGCCCAACGACCTGCAGGTCGGTCAGACCGGGAAGGTCGTCGCCCCCAAGCTCTACGTGGCCGTCGGCATCAGCGGCGCGATCCAGCACCTCGCGGGCATGAAGGGCAGCAAGTGCATCGTCGCGATCAACAAGGACAAGGAGGCACCGATCGCGCAGGTCGCGGACTACTTCCTCGTCGCGGATCTCTTCGAAGCGGTGCCCGCGCTGACGGCCGAAGTGCGCAAGGTCAAGCGCTGAGCGAGCCCGCGCGAAACGTGATATCCCGCGGTCGGTGATCACCCGATCTCTCGCCGCGATCTTCCTCGCGGCGTCGATCCTCTGGACCGGCGCCGCGCGCGCGGACGGGCCCTACGAAGGGCAGTGGCGCGAGGGGCCGATGACGATCCAGGTCTCGGTCACGAGCTGGGGCACGGACTGCGGCCCGCGGCCGCAGTCGACGACGAGCCCGGGGGGTGGGACGTTCCGCATCAGTCAGTCGGGCGACCACCTCACGTTCCATCTCCGCCAAGAGCGGACCACGCGCGGCTGCTGGTCCGAGAACCGCGCCGTGCGCCGGGTCTCGTCGAGCCATCAAGCGGGCACGTGGCGGATCGTGTGCCGCACGCCGGCCGACGACTCGCGCGGCGAGACGGGCCGCTACACCATCCAGGCCGTCGGGACCGATCGGCTGAGCTTCACCGACGTCAGCGAGTACGACTGGCGCCTGAACGAGTCGAGCTGCCAAGCGCGGATGCAGGCGACGCAGTCGTTCACGCGGGTGGGCGGCGCCGCGGAGCCGACGGCGAGCCCCACCCCCGAGCCGGCGCGCCCGCGCTGTACGCCGGGGGCGCCCGCGCGCATCGCGATGCGGCCCGCGCGGGCGGAGGTCCAGCCGGGCGGCGAGCAGTGCTTCAGCGCGTCCGTGCTCGACGCGGAGGGCTGCCCCC
>JAYRVK010000512.1:0-3716 GCA_041918555.1 Sandaracinaceae bacterium | reverse complement strand
GTCGAGAACGCGCTCGCGCGCGGACGCGGGTGGGCGGTGCCGATCCAGCACGGGCTCGAGCTCGAGGTCGACGTGCGGCTCGCGCAGTCGCGCTTCGGGATCGAGTGGATGTCGCCGCAGGATCGCGCGGACCTCGGCGACGCGGTCCCGGGCCCGACGAGCAGCGGGAACCTGCGGATCGTGCCGGGCCACGGCGAGGGCCACGAGGACGTCCAGATCCTGATCCTCGAGCACTCGACGTACGACTTCGTCAACGAGCGCGAGCACGTCCAGGCCGGACGCGCGGGCGCGCGCGAGACCGAGGAGCGCCTGCGCCGCGACGTGCTGGACTTCATCCACTACGTCCAGGGACAGGGCGGGCTCTGAGCCGGCGCAAGAAGAGCCGACGCGCCGCGCCGCGGCCCGCGCCGATCCCCGCGCCCTCGCCCGGGTCGGACGCGCCCGCGCCGCGCGAGCCGACGCGCCGCGCCGCGTACGCCGGCATCGCGATCGCCGCGCTCGTCGCGTTCGGGCGCGCCGTGCCGTTCGACCTGCTCGTCGGGTGGGACGACGATCGGTTCCTGATCGAGAGCCGCCTCGCGCACGAGGTCGGTCTCGACACGCTCGGCGCGATCTTCGGCGCCCCGCACTTCCAGGCCTACCACCCGCTGCACCTGCTCTCGTACTGGCTCGACGTGCCGTGGGTCGGCGCGAACGGGCCGGTGATCCACGCGGTCTCGCTCGCCCTGTGGATCCTCGCGCTCCTGGCGGTGTTCGAGGCGTCGCGCGCGCTCGGCCTGGGCTACCTCGGCGCGCTCGCGGCCACGCTCTTCGTGGGCCTCCACCCCGTGCAGGTCGAGGCCGTGTGCTGGGCCACGGGACGCAAGGACGTGCTCGCCCTCGGCCTCGCCGCGCTGAGCGTGCTCTTCCACTGCCGCGCGCGGCGGCCCTTCGATCGCTGGCGCGTCGCGTCGCTCGCGGCCTTCGCCGCCGCCGCGCTCTCCAAGACCAGCGTGCTCCCGCTCCCGCTCGTGCTCTTCGCAGCAGACGCGCTCGTGCTGCGGCGCGACCTGCGCGGCTCGTCCGTGGCGCTCGCGCCGTTCGCGCTCGTCGCCGCCGCGCTCGGCGCGTTCACGATCTGGATCTGGTCGGACGCCGCGATGACGCGGCCGCTCGACGCGAGTCAACGAGTCTTGCTGATCCTCGCGACGCTCTCGCACCACCTCGGGACCGCGGCGTTCCCGGCGTGGGTCTCGCCGCTCTACCCGATCGCGCGCGACGGCGCGTTCTCCGCGGCGGAGCTCACGCTCGGGCCGCTGGCGATCGTCGGCCTGGCGATCGTCGCGTGGCGGACGCGCGCGCGGATGCTCGCCTTCGGGCTCGTCGCGTTCCTCATGCTCCTCGCGCCGGTGTCGAACGCGATCCCGCTCTACTTCCAGTGGCAGGACCGGTACCTCTCGCTGCCGCTCTGGCCGCTCGCGCTGATCGCGGGCGCCGGTCTCGAGGCGCTCGCGCGGGGGAAGGGGCCGCGCTGGCCGGCGTGGGCCGCGCTCGCGCTGATCGCGGGGCTGCTCGCCGCCCGCACCTCGCAGTACGCCACGCGCTGGCGCGACACGACGACCCTCTTCGGCCACGCCGCGGCGACGCACCCCGAGGAGTTCTACGCGTGGCTCAACCTCGGTCACGCGCGCGTGCGCGCCGGCGCGCTCGACGGCGGTCTCGCGGCGTACGAGCGGGCGATCGAGGCGGCGAACCTCGGGCTCGGTCACGACGCGAGGTTCCGCGCGCTCTTGCTGATCGACGAGCGCGACCACGCGATCGCGCCCTCGCGCGCCGACGAGCTCGTGGCGCGCTTCCACACGCTGCGCGAGTCCCCGGACGCGCTGCGCGAGCTCGCGGGCGACCTCGCCACCGCGGGCTATCGGCGCTCGGTGATGCTCGCGCTCGACTACTCGTTCGCCCAGGCGCCGGTCTCGAACGAGGCGCTCGAGCGCGCGGCGGTCGTCCAGCTCGAGCGAGGCCACCCGTGGCTCGCGGACTACTACGTCTCGCGGCTGACCCGGCCGCCGGTGCTCCCGCCGCTCGTCGAGCGCGCGAGCGCCGCCCTCAACGACCCTTGAACGCCGGCGCGCGCTTCTCCGCGAACGCCGCCAGCGCCTCGAGCCGGTCCTCCGACGCGAGCGTGCGCTCGTAGCACCGCGCCTCGAGCGACAGGCCCTCCTCGAGCGGCCCCTCCGACGCCCCGTCGATCGCCTCGAGCGCCGCGGAGATCGCGATCGGCGCGGCGCGCTCGAGCGGCGCGACCCACGCGAGCGCGTCGTCGAGCGCGCGCGTCCCCTCGGGCGCGACGCGGTTCACGACTCCGAGCGCGAGCGCCTCCGCCGCCGTGAGCCGGCGCGCGAAGAGGATGAGCTCCTTCGCGCGCGCCTCGCCGACGAGGCGGGTCAGGCGCTGGGTGCCACCGGCCCCCGGGATGATCCCGAGGGAGGTCTCCGTCAGGCCGAGCTGCACGTGGGACGCGGCGACGCGCAGATCGCAGGCGAGCGCGAGCTCGAGGCCCCCGCCGAACGCGACCCCGTCGAGCGCGGCGATCACGGGGACGGGGAGCCGGTCGATCGCACCGAAGGCCGCGCGGTAGAGCGGGAGGAAGTCGCGGACGTCCTCTTCGTCCATCGAGCGCCGCTCCTTGAGGTCTGCGCCAGCGCAAAAGGCCTTGTCACCGGCGCCCGCGAGGATCACGGCGCGGAGCGAGGGGTCCCCGGCGGCCTCGCGCGCGAGGCGCCCGAGCTCGCGGACCACCGCGCGCGAGAGCGCGTTCATCCGGTCCGCGCGATCGATCGTCCAGATCGCGATCGCGCCGCGCCGCTCCGACCTCACGCCGAGACCGCCCGCGGCCTCGATCTCCCGCCTCGCCTGCTCGCCCATGGCGCGCCGGCTTAGCAGAAGGTCAGGGCAACTGGAACTCCCATCCCATCGGCGACTCCATGCGCGTCGGGATCGCGAAGCTCGCGTCGCACTGCCCGCCCGGGCCCATCCCGCAGAAAGCGTCGAGCGGCTCGGCCTGGCTCAGCACCACGACGATGGTGACGATCGCGGCGGTGACCACGAGGACCCCCGCGCCGACGAGGATCCAGGTCAGCGGCTCCTCGTACCACTGCGTCGGGCGCGCCTCGAGCATCTCGGCCGGCAGCGGCTCGAGCTCCACGCTCAGGAGCTCGGTCTGCCCGGGCCGCGCGGTGACCTCGCGGACCGCCTCGTGGTGGCGCGGCGCGGTGAGGCGGATGCTGTGCTCGCCCTCGCCGAGCTCGATCTCGAGCGGCGTGGAGCCGCGGAACGTGCCGTCGACGAAGACGCTCGCGGCCTCCGGCGTGGTCCGCACGGTCAGCACCATGGCGAGCGCCATCATGTCGACCTCGAGGCTCGACGCCTGCCCCGCCGAGATCTCCACCACGCTCGCGAACTCGGTGTACCCGGCGCGGCGCACGCGGACCGTGTGGCTGCCCGCCGCGAGGGAGAGCGGACCGTCGAGCGGCGTGTAGCCGACCGTCTCTTCGTCGACGAGGACCTCGGCCCCCTCGATCGTGGTCTCTATCGTGAGCGACCCGGGCCCCGCGGGCTCCCGCGGGCGGCGCCGCTGCGCCTGCGCGTCGGCGGCCCCGAGCGCGATCAGGCCGACCACGGCGAGGCATACGGCGGACTGCACGCGGCGCGACTTCTCCGTGAGAGTAGAGAGGGGG
>JAYRVK010000511.1:0-2049 GCA_041918555.1 Sandaracinaceae bacterium | reverse complement strand
TGCGCGGCGAGCTCGGCCTCGGCGGCCTCGATCGCGGCGAGCTCGTCCTCGTCCCACTCCTCGTCCTCGCCCTCGGCGCCGACGAGCATCTCCTCGCTCTCGGGGGCCTCGTCGGCGTCGCCGGAGACGACGAGCTCCTGTTCGTCGCTCTCGGGCTCGGGCTCGGGCTCGGGCGGCGCGGCCGCGGCGGGGGGCGTCGAGTCGAGCAGATCGTCGAGCTCGGCGTCGAGGCCGGGCGCGGCGGCGATCGGCGCGGACACGGGGACCGGCGTCGGGCGATCCTGGGCCGCCTCTGCGGGCGCGCCCGCCGGCTCGGGCTCGGGCGGCGCGTCGACCTCGGCGGCCGGCTTCGCCGACGCCGCCGGCGGGCGCGGGAGCGGGGGCAGCCCCGCCCGCGGCGGGAGCTGGCCGGGGCGCGGGAGCGGGGGCAGCTTGGCGCCGGGCTTCGGCAGTCCGGGGCGCGGCACGGCGGGTGGCGCGGGCGCCTCGCCGCCCTTCGGCTTCAGGCGCTGGGAGAGGGCGCCGAGCTTGCCCTTGAGGGGTGGGCGCGGCACCGCGCCGGGCGGCGCGGGGAGCGGCGCGGCCGGCGCGGGCTCTCTCCCGGCCTCGCTCGCGTCGTCGAGGCCCAGGACGTCGCCGCTCTCCGGCGTGCCGCGGTCGAGCGCCTGGAGCTCCTTCTCCTCGAGCCCGAGGACGGCCGCGTCCGCGGCCAGGCTCGCCTTCTTCGGCGGGCGGAAGCTCGAGACGATGTCGTCGTCGTCGCCGACGTCGGCGAAGGGATCGAGCTCGTCGTCCTCGTCGGGCGCGGCCGCGGCGACCCCCGACGCGGGAGCACGCGTGGGGCCATCGAGATCGTCGAGGAGCCCGTCGAGGTCCATGTCGACGCGGTCCCCGGGCGCGGCGGCGGGGAGCGGCATCGCCGGCGGCCTCGCGGTCTCGCGCTGGCGCTCGGGGCTCACCAGCGAGTTGATGAGCTCCTGCGGGATCGCGGCGATGCGGGTCGACTCGATGTCGTCGTCGTCGTCGTCGTCGTCGTCGTCGTACAGGGCCTGGATCGGCGCGGGCCGCGCCGGCTGCTTCGGGGCCGGCGCGCGGAGCTCCGCGGGGGGCTCGTAGAGCGGGCGCGACTCGGGCCGCTGGGCGATGGGCGCGCTCTCCGCCTCGGCGCTCGAGTCGAGCTCGTCGACCCAGTCGTCGAGGTTGAGACCGTCGAGATCGAAGTCGTCGTCGCCGTCGTTGCTCACGAGACCAACCCGAGGCGGTGCCGGAGCGCGCAGCACTCCGGGGACAGCCAGTAGGAGACGAGGTCCATCGCGTCGGCCGAGGCGCGCACGGCCTCGACGCTGGGGGCCGCCCCGAGCACGCGCCAGAGGGCGACGTGGGGATCGTTGGCGGCGAGGAGCCCGCCGCGCTGCGCGATCCGCGCGAGGCCCTGCGCCCACGCGTCGACGCTCCGTCCGTCGTCGCCGAGCGCGCGCACGAGCTCGGGCATCGCCTTGCGCACCTTGCGCGGCATGGCCTTGAGGATGCGCTTCTTGGTCTCGTCCATCCCGGGCCGGCCCTGGCCGGCGGGGAGCGGGACCTCGGCCGCGTCGGTGGCCGCGAAGATGGCGAGCGCGGCGCCGACGGGCCCGCGCCGCACGAAGGGCGTCACCCCCAGGCGCGCCCCGAGGCTCAGCCAGCCGATCGTGAACCGCGGGTCCGGGTGCAGCGGCGCGGTGAGCGCGGGGCCGGCGACCCAGGTCGGCTTCCCCTTGAACCGCGGCAGGAGCTCCAGGCGCTGCGGCTCCGATCCGCCCGCGAAGAGCTCCGCGGCGCCGAGGCCGAACATCCCGCCGACGAGCCGCAGCTCGTTCCACAGAGGAGAGTCCGTCTTGACCTGATCGCCGCGGCCCAGGCCGAGCGCGGCGGGCTCGTGGATCCCGTCCATCTCCTCGGTGCACTCCGCGAGGGCCATGGCGAGCCGGTGCGCGGGCCACCCGAGGAGCGGGCCCGCGAGCTGCGCGATCGCGGCGTCGTCGATCGCCGCCCGCGGCATCACGCCCCGAG
>JAYRVK010000510.1:0-2190 GCA_041918555.1 Sandaracinaceae bacterium | reverse complement strand
TCGGCCCAGAGCCCGCGCGCGCCGTACCTCCAGAGCGCGGCCGAGAACGAGATCACGATCGTGTGGCGCTCCGACGCCGACCCGCCCCCGAGCGCGTGCTACGGCGCCTCGCCGGACGCGCTCGACACGCTCGCGCCGGGTCGCGTCTCGCGCTTCGGCGCGGTCGACCAGATCGAGGTGCCGATCACCGGCCTACCCCCTGCCACGCGGTTCTACTACGCGGTCGGTCAGGCGGCCTGCCCTCCGGCCGCGCCGGGCGATCCGGGGCACCACTTCACCACCGCGCCGCCGCGCGGGACGCGCGATCCCTTCCGCGTCTGGCTCGTCGGCGACTCGGGCACCGGAGGCAGCGGGCAGCGGCGCGTGTTCGACGCGATGCGCGCCGAGGCGACGGATCGCGCGCCCGACCTGTTCGTGCACGTCGGGGACATGGCCTACGACGCCGGCACGACCAGCGAGTTCGACGCGAACTTCTACGCGATCTACGCGCCGCTCCTCTCGAACACGCCGGTGTGGCCCGCGCTCGGGAACCACGAGGGCGGGAGCAGCGACTCCGGGACGCAGTCCGGCCCCTACTACGAGGGCTACGTCCTGCCCGCGGACGGCCGCGCGGGCGGGGTCCCCTCGGGGACCGAGGCGTACTACGCGTTCGACTACGCGAACGTGCACTTCATCGTGCTCGACTCGCACGACTCCCCGCGCAGCGCGACGGGCGCGATGGTGCGCTGGCTCGAGATGGACCTCGCGGCGGCGACCGCGGAGTGGGTCGTCGCGCTCTGGCACCACCCGCCGTACACCGACGGGACGCACCAGGACGACGAGTCGCAGCAGGAGGACATGCGACGAGAAGTCTTGCCGGTGCTCGAGGCAGCGGGCGTCGATCTCGTCCTGGCGGGCCACTCGCACATCTACGAGCGCTCGTACCTCCTGCGCGGCGGCTACTACGCGGGGCTGCCCGGGGCCGGGGCGACGGCGGCCATCGTCGATCCCGGCGACGGCCGGCCCGACGGCGACGGGCCGTACCTCGCGGAGGACGGGACGCTCTACGTCGTCGCCGGCCACGGCGGCGCGGGGGTCGGCGGCGACGGGGCGCACCCGCTCATGGCCGTCACCGAGCTCGAGTGGGGCTCGTGCCTGATCGACGTCGAGGGCGGGCTCCTCACGCTGCGCAACGTGCGCGAGGACGGCGCGATCACCGACGAGGTCGTGCTCGTCAAGGAGGACGGGATCTTCGTGAACCGCCCGTCGGGCGGGAGCTACCTCGCGGGCTCGGCGATCGACGTGGTGTGGACCTCGGTCGGCGCGGGCAGCGGGGAGGTCTCGATCGAGTACTCGCTCGACGGCGGCCGCTCGTGGGCCGTCGCGGTGGCGCGGACCGCGGACGACGGCAGCGAGCCGTGGACGGCGCCGCGCCGCGAGACGGCCGAGGGCCTCGTGCGGGTCACCGATCTCGGCGACGCGACGCGGAGCGGGACGAGCCCGCGGCCCTTCGTGCTGTCCGCGGAGTCCGACGTGACGCTGAGCGGGCCGGGCGGGATCTGGGAGTACCACGACGCGCCGGAGGCGCCGCCTGCGGACTGGTCGACGACGACCGGCGGCTGGTCGAGCGGGCCCGCGCCGCTCGGCTACGGCGACGGCGACGAGGCGACGGTCCTGCGCGACGAGGATCCCAACGTGCCGAGCGCGTATTTCCGGCGCGCGGTGCGCGTGGACGGCGCGCTCACCGCGCTCCGCGCGCGCGTGGTGTACGACGACGGCTTCGCGCTCTTCGTCGACGGCGCGATGGTCGGCGGCGTGAACGTCGACGACGGAGTCGCGCACGACGCGTTCGCCTCGGCGCAGTCGGCGGACGACGAGGTCGCCATGCTGGACCTCGATCCGAGCCTGCTGCCCCCGGGCGACCACGTGATCGCGGTGATCGTGAAGCAGAGCAGCGGGAGCTCGTCCGACCTCTCGTTCGACCTGACGCTCGAGGGGCGCGCGCGGGTCATGCTCGACCCGCCGGGCACCGACGGCGGCGTCCCGGGCACCGACGGCGGCGGCGCGCCGACCGACGGGGCGGTGAGCGCAGGCGACGCCGCGGCCGATCCCGACGCCGGCCCGCCGGGCGGGGACGACCCCGGCTGCGCGTGCCGCGCGGTCGTGCCCCGGCCCGGCGCCGCATGGCCGCTCGCGCTCGGGCTCGCGCTC
>JAYRVK010000509.1:0-2301 GCA_041918555.1 Sandaracinaceae bacterium | reverse complement strand
CTCTCTCCAACAACCCCAACCACCCCCCCCGTCCCCATGGTCAGCGGCGGCGAATGGAGCGGATGACGTAGCGGCCGCCCGCCTCGCGGGTGAGCGTGAAGGCCACGCGGTCGCCGACGGAGAGGCCTTCGAACAGCGCGGGATCCTCGACCGAGAACGGCATCGTCATCTCGGGCATGAGGCCCTCGATCGGATCGTGATGGATGCTGATCGAGGACCGGTCGCGCCGGATCTCCGTGATCGTCCCGGTCGCGTCGTAGGTGCGCGCGTCGGACTGCGCGTCCGCGCCCCCGCACGCGGCGAGCGAGGCGACGAAGGAGGCGGCCAGGAAGGTGCGTCGAAGCATGGCGGTGACGGGTACCTAGCCACGGACGACCGCGCCGGCCACCCGTGCTATGCGTGGGCTCGCAGCCGCAACACGGTTGCAATCTGGGTCCATGCTCCTGCCCGTCGTCATCGCCATCGCGTCCGTCGCGCTCGGGGCCGGTCTCGGCCTGGGCGGGCGCCGGGGCTCGGTGTCGGCGATCTCGACCTTCGCGATGATCGCGGCGCTCGCGGTGGTGGTGGCGCAGCTCCTCCCGGACGCGCTCTCGGAGCTCGGGCTGTGGGCGCTCGTCGTCTTCGCGGTCTCGCTCCTCGTCCCGAGCCTCCTCGAGAGCGGCGCGAAGCGGCTCGGCGCGAAGCACTCGAACCGCTGGGGCCTCGAGCTCGGCTACGCCGCGCTCGTCGTGCACAAGCTCGGCGACGGCCTCGCGCTCGGCACCTACGCGACCGGCGCACACGCCGGGCACGGGCACTTCGACGTGTTCCTCGCGATCGCCGCGCATGACGTTCCGGTGATCGCGCTCGTCGCGATGTCCTACCACGCGAGCGGCGGGGTGAAGGCGGTCGCCGGCCGCTGTGCGGGCCTCGCCGTCGCCACCGTGGCGGGCGTGTTCCTGCCCGCGCTCGTCGACCCCGCGCTCTACTCCGCCTACGAGCCGTGGGTCACCGCAGTGGTCGCGGGGCTCCTCCTCCACGTCGTGGCGCACGACTGGAGCCCGACCCTCGAGGTGCCCGGGTCGGCGGGCGCGCGCCTCCTGGATCTCCTCGCGGTGGCCGCGGGGATCGGCATCGTGCTGCTCGGCGGGCACGAGCACGGCGAGCACGCGGGCGAGACGCGCGCGGAGATGTTCGCCGTGCTGCTCGGGCTCGCGGTCGAGACCGCGCCGGCGCTGCTGCTCGGGCTCGTCATCGGCGCCGCGCTCACGGCGCTCGGCTCGCGGCTCCCCATGCGCTGGCTGCGCTCGGGGAGCACGCTCGGTCAGGCCCTGCGCGGCGCGGTGGTCGGCGCGCCGCTCCCGATCTGCGCGTGCGGGGTGCTCCCGCTCGCCGCCACGCTGCGCAAGCGCGGCGCGAGCGCGGCGCTGGTGGTCGCGTTCCTCATCGCCACGCCCGAGCTCGGCATCGAGACGCTCGCGCTCACCACGACGTTCGTCGGCTGGCCGTTCGCGGTCGTCCGGCTCGCCGCGGCGATCGCGCTCGCGCTGATCGCGGGGGTCGTGATCCACCGCGCGACGCGCTCGAGCGGAGAGGACGTCGCGGCCGACGTCATCGGCGAGGCGAGCGACGCGAAGGGTCCGTTCTGGCGCCGCGCGGTCGCGGCCTTCGACGAGCTGCTCATTCACGTCGCGCCCTGGACGGTGGTCGGGCTGATCGCGGCGGCGTACGTGCAAGCCGTGGTGACGACCGACGAGCTCGGCGCGCTGCGCCCGTACGGGCTCGACGTGCTCGTCGTCACCGCGATCGCGGTGCCGAGCTACGTGTGCGCGGCGAGCGCGACGCCGCTCGCGGCCGTGTTGCTCGCCAAGGGGATGAGCCCGGGGGCGGTGCTCGTCGGGCTCTTGCTCGGGCCCGCGACGAACCTCGCGACGATCGGGTTCCTGCGCAAGACGTTCGGCGGGCGGGCGACGGCGATCGGCCTCGTCGCGGTGATCGGCGCCGCGTGGGCGATGGCGGCGATCCTCAACGCGGCGGACCTCCCGATCCACGCGAGCGCGGCCAACGACGCCACGCACGAGCACGGGACCGCGCACCTCGTGATCGCGGGGCTCGTCGCGCTCGCGCTCCTGCGCTCGATCTGGCGCACCGGGCTGCGCGCGTGGCTCGCGAGCATCGGAGAAGGGCTGGGGGCGCACTCGCACGCGCATCACGAGCACGAGCACGGGCACGGGCACGAGCACGAGCACGAGCACGAGCACGGGCACGAGCACGAGCACGAGCACGAGCACGGGCACGAGCACGGGCACGAGCACGGGCACG
>JAYRVK010000508.1:0-2496 GCA_041918555.1 Sandaracinaceae bacterium | reverse complement strand
TGCTTCGGGCGCGGCTCGTAGCGCACGCACGAACGCTACTACACGCGGCCCGAAACCCGTTCCGGGTTTCGAGCGCGCGTGTCCTAGCCTCTTTTCCGGAGGGTCTGTTCCAGACCCTCCCCCCAGAGGGCCCGAGGGGGCCCCCCACCCGAGACGGACCTCGGTCCCGCCGTTCGCTCGGGTTCGGCTTGCGCCGAACCCGGATCGAACCTCGGGCCCGGGGTACTAGCTCGCGCGTGCGACGGCCAGCAAGGAGTCACTCCCAGCCGACCCAGCGGGCGTCGCCGGGGCCCTTCTCGCGCTTCCAGATCGGCACGCGGTCCTTGATCCGATCGATGAGCGCGCGGCCCGCCACGAAGGCCGCGTCGCGGTGCGGCGCGCTCGCGACGCAGATCACGGCGTCGTCGCCGACCGCGAGCGGGCCGATGCGGTGGTGCGCGGCGAGGCGCACGCCCGGGTGCTCCGCCTCGAGCTCGTCGACGATCGCGGCCAGCTCCTTGATCGCCATCGCCTCGTACGCCGAGTACTCGAGCGCCTCGACCTCCATGCCGTCGCTGTGATCGCGGACGACCCCGACGAACACCGCGAGCGCGCCCGCGCCGGGGTGCCGGACGAGCGCGCAGACGCGATCGACGGAGAGCGGCTCGCGCAGGACCGCCACGCGCTCGCGCGAGGGCGCGAGCTCCGAGCCGCCGGCGACCGGCGGGATCACCGCGATCACGTCGCCCGCGGCGATCGGATCGGCTGCACGCGCGAACGTCTCGTTGACGGCGAAGCGCACCTGTCCGAGCCGGCCCGCGAGGCGCGGGTGGCGCGCCTCGAGGGCGCGCGAGAGCTCCGCGACCGTGGCGGCGTCCGTGACGAACGACTCCTCGCGCGCTCCCGTGAGCTCGGCGACCGCGGCGAAGTAGAGGACGGTGATCTCGGTCATCGCCACCATACGTAGCTCGTCCGCCGCTCCATGCCCGCGCGGAGCGCGTTGCGGTGGCTCGCGGTCTCGGGGAGGACGTCGGTGACCACCCACGCGAGCCCGAGCCCGGCCGCGTCGCGCGCGCGGGCCGCGAAGAGCGCGCGGTGGACGCCCCGGCGCCGGTGCGAGTGATGCACGTACGCGTTGGCGAAGACTCCCGCGCCTTCGTGGCACCACGTCGTCGCCCGGCCCGCCACCTCGCCGTCCACGCTCGCGACGTATGCACGGAACGTGTCCGTGCAGTAGTGCCGGGCGCGCTTGGCGCGGACGAGCGGCGAGAGGGGCTCGGGGGCGCTCGCGCCGATCCAGTCGAGGAAGACGTCCGGATCGCCGTCGAGGCGGCGCACCTCGACCCCCTCGACGGCGCCGTGATCCATCGCCCTGGGGTCGGCCCACAGCCAGCACAGCGCCTGCGCCGGCGCGAGCCCGCGCTCGGTCAGCGCGCCGCAGAGGCGCGGGTCCATGCGATCGACCGCGACGTCGACCTGCCGCGGGACCTCGCCGAAGAGCGCGAGCGCGTCGTCGAGCGCGCCGGCGCGCGCGAGCGTGAGGCCGACCACGCGGTTGGACGTCTCGTCGCGAGGCCGGCTCGGATCCGTCAGCACGCGCAGCTCGCCGACGTCGCGCACGACGAGCTCGGGGTCGCGCGCGCGCAGCGACCGCTGCGCGTTGAAGCGCGCGTAGGCGACGTCGAGCGCCTCGATCGCGTCGAGGCTCGGGGGCAGCGCGCGCACGGAGCGCGAGCCTACTCCGCGACGAAGATCGGGTTCGAGTAGACCCACGTGACCTCGCGCACGAGGAGCTCGGCGCGGTTGCCGAGCGCGGGCCGCGCGTGCTCGGGGATCATGCGGACCTCCACGCGGTAGGCGCCGGGCTCGGTCGCGACGTGCGTGAGGTCGCCCGGGCCGCGCGCGACCTCGACGGCGCCGTCGGCGTTCGAGCGCAGGAGGTGCACGCTCAGGATCGGCGGCGGCTCGCTCGGCCACTCGTCGGGGAGGCGCGGCGCGAGCACCGACAGCGTGGCGCCGAGGGGCGCGTCCTCGCCCATCTCGATCGTGCCGTCGGCGGTGAAGTCGAAGCCGACGGGCGAGCCGAACACCTCGGCCGTCACGTAGAAGCGGCCGCGGTCGAGCGCCTCGGCGACTCCGTCGGGCGTGACCTCGTCGACGAGGAGGTGGTTCTCGATCCAGAAGAGCATCCGGCGATACGAGTCCGCGCGCTCGCCGTCCGAGAGCAGCATCGGGAGCGCGTTCTCGTGCGCGTCGCAGCCGCCGGTGGCGCCGACCCGCGCGCCCTCCGCGAGGAGCGCGTCCCACCGATCGAGCGCGACCTGGTTCGGCTCGTAGAACGCGAGCACCGCGAGATCCGGCGGGAGCCGCAGCGCGGGTCGCGTGAAGAGAAACAAGTTGTCGATGTACGCGACGGGATCGAGGCCGAGGAAGTCCTCGCGGATGCTCGGGTCGAGGTTCGCGTGGAGGTTGTAGAGCTCGAGCCCGTCGAGGTCGCGCGCGCGGAGCTCCTCGAGC
>JAYRVK010000507.1:0-3629 GCA_041918555.1 Sandaracinaceae bacterium | reverse complement strand
CGCGCGGCGAGCTGCTCGACGTGGCGCGCCGTCGCGTCGTCGCCAGCGGCGAGCGCGTCGCGGTGCGCATCGCGGAGCGCGGGGAGCGTGCTCGTGATCTGGCTCAGCACGAGATCGAGCGCGCGCCTGCGCCGGAGGTCGTCGCTCACGACGTGGCCCTCGCTCGCGCAGGCGCTGCCGGCCCCGCGCCGATCGCTGCGAGCACCCCCGCAAGTTCGCTTTCGATCTGCATCGCCGCTTCCAGCGTCCGCGCCTCGCGCGAGATCCCGCGGAGCTGCCCGGCGTAGCGCTTCTCCGCGACCACGACGGAGTGCCCCAACTGCCGCGCCGCGAGGAACGCGGACGCCGCACCGTAGATCGCGGGCGCATTCGCCAGGTAGGTCGCGCACGTGCTCCTCAACACCTGCCAGCCGAACGCCTCGGGCGCGCCGTACTCCGCGACGAGTCGTGCGCGGGTCGAGGTGAGCAGCGTCCCCGTCAGGTCCGGAAACACGCGCTCCTCGTCGCCCGCGCGCAGCTTCATCGCGGCGAGGATCCGGCGCAGCGTCGGGGCGACCTCGAGCCCGACGACGCGCGCGATCTTCGTCTTCGTCTCGGCGGCGCGGAGCCGGATCTCCCCGACCTTCGCGCCGCTCGCGTCGAGGGCGTCGAGGTCGACGTCCGACCACCGGAGCGTCACCGCCTCGTTGCGACGGCACCCCGTGAGCATGAGGAACGCCGTCACCGGCGCGATCGCGGCGTAGCGTGGCGTCGTGCCGACCGCGCGCAAGCCGTCGTGCTCCTCGCGCGTGATCGTGAAGGTCTCGGCGTCGTGCCGGAGCGCCGCCTCGAGCACGCGGCGAAGGTCGCTCGGCGTGAGGTACACCGGGAGCTCGCGCTCGACGGGGATCTTCCGGAGCGCGTCCGCGATCTGATCGCTCGACAGGCTCACGAGGTCACGACGGCGCCAGCTCGTGAGCACGGTAGCGACAGTGCGGAGCTCGCGGTTGATGGAGACGGCGCTCCGCGGCTTCGGCGTCGAGGCGTAGCGCCCGCGCCTCGCGCCCTTCGCGGCGGTCTTCTTCGGCGCGCGGATGAAGGCGTCGCGGAGCCGCGCGAGCGCGGCCGGCGTGAGGTCGGCGGTGTGCTCGATCCCTTCGGCGCCGCACCACTCCGCGAAGCGAGCGATGCCGAGGTCGTAGGTCGCGAGGGTCTTCGCGCGGAGCCGCACCTCCGCGGACTCGCGGTAGGTCGCGATCGCCGCCTCGATCGTCGTCGGGTCCTTCGGCGGTGCGATGCCGGCCGCCCGGTCCGCGCGACGTCGCGCGAGGGTCGCGGCGAGCTTCTTCGCCCACGTGACCCGCTGCTCGTGCGTCGACAGGCTCGCGTCGAGCGTCTGCCAGACCACGCGGCCGGTGTCCGGATCGGTGTACCGCGCACGGTAGCTTGCGCCCCCCGAGGGCAGCGTGCGGGCCGCGAGCACCACTCCGGGGTGCGGGCTTCGGGTGCGGCGACGCCTAGCCACGGAGCACCCCGACCGTGGCAACCTTCGTGGCAACCTGTCGAACCGCCGACCAACGGCCAACGCGGACTGAGGGCGGCACAGTAAGGGAGCCTCCGACGGCCCGCACCGTGGCAACGCCAGGCCCACGAGCGAGCAAGCCACGTTGACACGGGCCGACCCGGATCTGTTCTGAGCAAGTCGCCTTCCCACCGTGGCTACCTAGATGGCAACCTCGAATCGTCCAACCGTGTCGCATCTTGACTACTGCGTACCACGTGGCAACCTCCCGTGCATGGCATTTACGGCCAATAAGTCACTTCGTTGGACAGCCGTAGACAGGCGTTTTCGCGTTCCTAAGCCGTTGGTCGGCCGTTCGAATCGGCCCGGGAGTGCTCAACGCACGTGCAGGGCCCAGTCGCCGCCATCCGGAGCGATGAACGTGGGGCCGTCGCCCGCGTCGGTCACCGCGCCGGTGCGCGGGTCGAACCACACCGCGTCGGCCGGGACGGCCAGCCCGCTCAGCGTCGTGGCGCCGCCGCCCTCGACGTAGAGGACGCGCTCTCCGGTCGCGCGGCCATAGCACCAACGCGGCGGGGTGGTGGTCGCATCGCACGGGGTCATCGTCGCGAGATCGATCCCCCGTTCGCGCACGAGGCGTCCGGGCATCGAGACCCAGCGCATGCCGAGGGTCGTGCTCGAGCTCTCGAGGACCGAGCGAGAGAACAACTCGTTGTTGAAGACGTCGAGGTGCGCGCCCCCGGTGAGCGCGGCCCAGGCCTTGCGCCGCAACAGGTCGGCGGGAGGCTCTCCCGGGCAACAGTCGTTGTCACTGATCAGGGGGATCCCCCACGCGTGCTGGACGCCGAGGAGCGCGCGGCGGAAGTCGTCGACCGACTCGGCCATCGAGCCCGCAGGGGTGCGGTGGCCGGCGACGGTGCGGTGCTCGGGGAGGTCCACGGGCATCACGAGGTGCCGCGGGTGACCCAGGGCCGCCTCGACTGCGTGGATGCGGTCCGCGAGGCGCGCGTGGAACGGATGCGCCGCCACCGCGGCGGGATCCTCCGGAGCGATCCACCGCGGCTCGTTGCAAGTCTCCCAGATCACGTTCTCGTGGTGGCCGACCCGGCGGACCACCTCCTCGACGAACGCCGTGTTGCGGGCGTAGATCGGTCCGTCGACGTCGGCCCACTCCGCCTCCGATCCGAACGAGACGCCGTTCACGTTGTTGTCCGCCGCGAAGACGTCGTAGGCCTCGAAGCCGACGCTCCGCCCGAAGCCCGCGTGCCAGCAGTCGAGCAACAAGACTTGCACGACGATACCCGCGACCTCCGCGCGCGAGACCGCGCGCTCGAGCTCGGCGAAGTACGCCTCGTCCCACGCGTCGAGATCGAGGCGCGGCCGGCCGTCGATGGCGTCGCCGGGCCCGGTGCGCGGGTACGGAGTGCGCACGTGCGCGTCCCACGAGGGCTCCCCGCTCGCCGGGGCGTAGGTCAGGGCACCCCAGTGGATCCACACGCGGAAGAGATCGATCTGCTCGCTCGCGAGCCGGTCGATCAACGCGTCGTTGTACGCCGCGAAGTCTCCGTCGAAGTCAGGCCCCGTCATGTTGAGCGCGGCGCCGGGGTAGTAGCCGGTCGGGTACCACGGCACTCCGCCGCGGACGAAGCGCCGACCGTCGCGGGGATCGATCGCGGGGACGCGGGAGGCGGGCGGCGGCCCCGCGTCGATCGCGACGCCCGCGTCGATCGGCGGGGCGACCCCCGCGTCGTCCGTCCCCCCGGGCCACGCGCCGGTGATCGTCGCCTCGCAGCCCATGGCCGAGCGCGCGCAGAGCAGCACGCGCGAGCTCGCGTCGCCCGCGAGCCCGGCGAGGAGGAAGCGAGCGCCCGTCGGATCGAGCGCGACCGCGGTCGCGAGGCGGACCCCCGAGGGCTCGAGCACGACGAGCGGGCCGGCGTCGGTGGCGAAGTCACGATCGAACGCCGCGAGCACGCCCGTCGCGCTCGCGAAGCCGGGCTCACCGTCCCAGCCCGTGGCGCCCACCGCGAGCACCAGCTCGCCGTCCAGCGCGAGATCGACGAAGCCGTCGACGCCCGAGGTCGGGTCGAGCCGGGTCTCCGCCTCGAGCGCGCCCGACGCGAGCTCG
>JAYRVK010000506.1:0-2027 GCA_041918555.1 Sandaracinaceae bacterium | reverse complement strand
GGACGCGATGTTGACAATCGGCAATTCGCCCACGTTCTCCAGTCCTTCGCGGACGCGGTGTTGACAATCGCCGATTCTCCGCGCGCCGACTTTGTCAACTGTCAACATCGCGTCCCCATGGTCCTGGCGAGCCGCGCGGGCCACGCGCTGGTACGTTCCACCCGGTGCTCGTGCGTCTCGCTCCGTGGATCGCGCTGGCCGGTGCGTTCGGGCTCGCTCCGCCCGCGTTCGCGCAGGAGGAGTCGATCGGCCTCGTCGCAGTGGGGACCGAGCGGGCCAGCGCGGCGAGCGCGTTCGAGTCGTTCGTCGCGATCGCGCCCGAGCACCGGTTCGAGGTCGCGCCCGAGGTGCCGTCCGAGGCCGTGGCGATGCTCGTGACCCTCGACACCGACACGCCCTCGGTGCGGGTCTGGCGGCGGCGCGACAGGGTGATCCTCGAGCGCCGCTTCGACGCGCCAGAGGACGCGTACGCGCTCGCGGTGGTCGCTTCCGAGCTGCTCGAGGTCGCACGCACCGGGGCCGATCCCGCGACCGTGGGGGCCACCGTGATCGAGCCCGCATCCGCGCCCGCGCCCGCCTCCGCGCCCGCGCCCGCATTCGCGCCCGCGCCCGCATTCGCGCCCGCGCCCGCATCGGCGCCCGCGCCCGACGCGGGCTGGGCCGTCGAGCTCACCCCCGGGATCGGCGCCGAGGCGTGGGTCGCCACGTCGGGCCGCCCGTGGATCGTCCAGCCGGCGATCTTCGTCGAGCTCCTCGCCGGGCCGGCCGACGAGGGCTGGCGGATCGGGGGCGCGGTGTTCGCCTCGGCGCTCGGCGGCTGGCGCGACCAGGACGACGGCTACGACGTCTCCTACGCGCGCCACGACTTCGGGCTCCGGCTCGGCGGGGGCGGCGACGTCGGCCCGATCCGCACCCGGCTGCTCGGCCACGTCCGCGTCGGCGCCGCCGCGGTCGTCGGCGCGGCGAACCGCGAGGGGCTCAACGACGACCGCCGCGAGGAGACGCGGCCCGGCTGGTTCGTCGGCCTCGCCCTGGACGCGCGCCAGCCGTTGATCGAGGGTCTCGAGGTGTTCCTCGAGCTGAGCGCCGACCTCCTCCCCGCGCCCGTGCGCTTCACCGCCTTCGGAGAGACCCTCGTGGTCGAGCCGACCCTTCGCCTCGGCGGTCGGCTCGGGCTCGCGTGGCGCGTGCGATGAAGGAAAAACGACCGCCCGTTGAGCAACCCCCCCCGGTGCCGCGACCTACGGGCGTGGCTCCCCTCCAGACCGCCTGGATCCCGGACGCGATCGACGCGGGCGATCTCGTCGCGCGCGCGCAGGCCGGCGACGCGGCGGCGCTCCGCGCGATCTGCGAGGCGGAGCTCCCGCGCGTGGAGCGGCTCCTCGGGCGCATCCTCGGGCCGCGCCGCGACTTCGAGGACCTCGTGCAGAACGTCTTCCTCGAGCTCTGCCGCGCGCTCCCCACCTTCCAGCGGCAGAGCAAGCTCTCCACGTTCGTCGGGGGGATCACCGTCCGCGTCGCGCGCCGCGCCCTGCGGCCGACCGCGTTCGATCGGCGCCGCGCGGCGATGCCGGACGAGGTCGAGGGCCCGAGCGAGGGCCCCGAGCGCTCGGCCATCGCCTCGGAGCGATTGCGCCGATTGCACGCCGCGCTCGACCGCGTCGGGTCGAAGAAGCGCATCGCGTTCGCGCTCTGGGCGCTCGACGGAATGAGCCCCGCCGAGATCGCGGAGCTCACCGAGACCCCGATCCACACCGTCCGCTCGCGCATCTTCCACGCGCGGCACGAGCTCATGGAGGACCCCTCGGTCCGCGAGCTCCTGGAGGAGCCGTGATCGACGACGACGACGAGCTGCGCGGGCGCCTCCGAGCGCTCGCCGACGAGGGCGCGCCGCGCCTCGACGAGCGCGCGCGGGCGCGGGTGCTCGCGCGCGTCGAGCGCGAGGGCCCCGCGCTGGCTCGCGGCTCGCGGGTCCCGTGGATCGGCGGCGCCCTCGCGCTGGCGGCGGCGGCCGCGCTCCTGCTCGT
>JAYRVK010000505.1:0-1713 GCA_041918555.1 Sandaracinaceae bacterium | reverse complement strand
GGCGCCGCGCGCGTGAACGACGCGACGGAGCGCGGCTCCCACGCGCCGGGCAGCCCGGCCTTCAGCTCGTGGAGGCGCCGCAGGTAC
Source organism: Sandaracinaceae bacterium (assembly GCA_041918555.1). Lineage (GTDB taxonomy): Bacteria > Myxococcota_A > Polyangia > Polyangiales > Sandaracinaceae > JACKEC01. The sequence continues at coordinate 1,626 of JAYRVK010000505.1, read as the reverse complement.
TTCGCGTTCGAGAGGCGCCGCTCCATCGCGTCGAGCTGCCACGAGAGCGCGCGCGAGGCGCCCGGCGGGTGCGCGAGCCCGTGGAGCGGCGCGAACCCCACCGCGAGCCCCGCCCCCTCGGCGCGCAGCCGGGCCGCGAGCGCGTGCGCCGTGGCGAGCCACACGCCCCACTGCCGCGTCTTCTCGAGGCGCAGCAGATCGAGGAGCCACGCCTCGACGCGTCCGTCCCGCCAGATCGGGTCGAGCACCGCGAAGCCGAACGTCCGCTCGCCGTGCTTCAAGAGGAACAGCCGTCGCCCGTCGTCCGCGTACGACATCGGGCGCACGAGGAAGCCGATCTCCTTGGTGATCTCCGAGCGCGCGAGGTAGTCGCGGCCGATCGCGTCGAGCCGCGCGCGCTCGACGCTCGCCCAGTGCGCCTCCTCGATCGAGAAAGTCATCTTGTCGGCCCTCCGGAGGGCCCCCTTCACCTCCTTCGGCGGCGTCGCGAGGAGCGCGTCGACGTCGAGGGTCCGATCGCGCCCGATCCCGGCGGTGTGGAGGCCCGCCTCCGCGCACTGCCGCGCGAAGGGCTCGCGGAGGTAGAACAGCACCGGCCGCCGCGCGACGCGCAGGAACCGCCGGAGCATCTCGCCGCGATCCATGGGATCGCAGAGCGGTCCGCCGAGCGCCGCGTGCACGCGCCCGACCCTCCGGTACGCCCACGTCCCGAAGGACGTCTCGAAGCGCTCGAGCCCCGGATCGAGCGTCGCGCACGCGATGAGGTCGCCGTCGCCGAAGCGCTCGGCGAGCCCGCGCGCGAACGTCAGTCGGCTTCGATCCGCTGGTGACTGAGCGTGGTGAGGATCAGCCGGTAGCCGAACCACGTGTTCTCCCAGCGCACCACCTCCGGTGGCGCGTCGCCCCCGAGCCCCCCCTCGTACACCGCGCGCAGCACCTCCGGCGGCGCTCCGTCGAGCCGCCGGAACGTCCGCTCCCTCAGGCGCCCGCCCTCCCATCGCTCGACGATCTCCTCTCCGTCGATCTCCCCACGATGCTCGCCGTCCGGGAGCGGCCCTGGCAACCCGCGAAACCACACCCGCTGGATGTCGTGGAACATGAACTCCGGCGGGAACGGCAGCGGCTCGGGGAGGTGCGACTCGAGCTCCACGGCGTCGCCCGTCTGCGTGAGCACGAAGCCGCGCCCGCCGTGCGGGCCGAACCCGACCAGGACCATGCGATCGCCGACGCGCTGGACGACCGCGCGGAACTCCTGCGCGCCGTCCGGGTACTCGGTGCGCACGCGCTGCTCGAGCGCGAACGCGTCACCGAGCGCCGAGGGCGCGGTCAGCGCGCCCGGCGCGGCGAGCGCGCCGGGATAGACGGGCGGCGGCCCGCTCGGGTGCGCCCCGTCCGGGGGCCCGCCGCACGACGCGAGCAACAGCAGGAGGAGCGCGCGGGTCATCTCACGGGATGCGGAAGATGCGCCCGGCCTCGGCGGGGCTGAAGCGTCGCGTGGTGCTGACCTCGTAGAACTCCGTGCGCGTCTCGTCGCCGCTGACCTCGACCATACGCATCTCCTCCATCACCACGCCATGGCCGCGCATGTGGATCTCTCGCACGAACCCGCGCAGCGCCTCGTCGCGC
>JAYRVK010000504.1:0-2762 GCA_041918555.1 Sandaracinaceae bacterium | reverse complement strand
CGGGGCGAGCGCGCCGTCGAGCGCGCGCGCGACCCGGCGCCAGACGGTCGGCGAGCGCGTCGCGGCCTCGGCGGCCCACGCGTACAGCGTCGAGGGCCAGATCGCCCCGGCGCCGTTCGAGGTCTGGCCCAGGCAGGCGGCGACCGAGGCGCAGTCGAGGGCGACGACGAGCGCCAGCCGGATCGCGGCGGCCTCGTCGACGGGATCGGCGGCGCGGGCGAGCGTGGCCACCGGCGTCACTCCGCCGCGAGGGCGAGCGCGTCGTCCCCGCCTCGAGAGAGCTCGAGCACCTCTGGCGCCCGCCGCGCGCATCGGGCGAGCGCTCGCGCGAGCGCGTCGCGGGCGCGCTCCAGGCTCGGCGCCCGCCGCGCGGCCTCCGAGATGATGTCGTCCTCGCGAAGGGTCCGTCCATCCGTCATGACCGGACTATGTGAGAACGATTCTCAGTTGGCCGTGACGATGCGCACGGCTTCACCGCTCGTCGCGGAGGGCGTCGAGCTGCGCCTGGACCCCGCGGCGCACGAGCGCGTCGAACGCGTCGACCTGCGCGGCGCTCGGGGGCTCGCCCGGGGCGGCGCCGACGCCGCGCGGATCGATCGCCGGCCCGAACCGATAGCGGAGCGTCGCGGGCACGGGGAGGTGCGGCCACGGTCCGACCGCCAAGCCCCACGGGAGCGAGAGGTGCACGGGCCAGATGTTCGCGCGCGCCAGCTCCGGCAGGCGCAGCCAGCTCGCGAGCTTGTGCCCGTCGGTCAGCACGAGGAAGGTCTCGTGCGCCCCCGCGTTCGCGACGGGTACGACGGGGACGCCCGCCTCTAGCGCGACGCGCGCGTAGCCCGTGCGTCCCGCGAACTGGACCTCGTAGCGCCGCGAGAAGGGTCGCCACACGTCGAGGTCGCCCCCGGGCATCACCAGGAGATCGTCCCTCCACTCGGAGAGCACGCGCACCGCGAGGTCGCGGTCCGCGCGCACCACGCCGCGCTTGGCCATGAAGGGCCCGACGACCGGGTTCCCGAGCACCATCTCGTGCGCCGCGGGGTGGAGCGGGCGGTCCGTCCCGAAGTGCGTGTACCAGGCCCAGAGCAGGCCCCAGCTGTCGAGGAAGAGGGTCCCGCCGGAGTGGTTCGAGACGATCATCACCGGCGAGGGCGGCAGGTGGTGCCAGCCCGCGACCTCCACACGGAAATAGCGGCGCGGCCCGAAGAGCGTCCCGAGCCAGCGCCGCGCCTTCTCGACGGCGCCCGGATCGAACTCCGCGTCGTCGTCGCCCCACGTCACGCCGTCGGGGTAGAGCCAGCGCAGGAGCCGCCCCTTCTGGCGGGCCCGTCGCCGCCGCTCCTCGCCCTGGTCCATCCGTCCGCCGAGTGTACTCACGGTGCCGGCGACAAATCCGGGGTTAACCTTCGCTCAGGTGTCGAACGATCCCCGAGGGGCCGCGCCGAGCTTCGCGGAGCACGTGTCGAGAATGCGGGAGCGGGAGGCCCCCGGTGCTATCCCCGTGGGCGAGCCCTCCCGGAGGTCGCCGTCCGTGCTCTCCCACCTCCCGTACCTCGCCGATCGCGTGCTCCTCGAGGGGCTGAAGCTGCGCGGCTATCGGAGCCGCCGCGTGCGGACCTCGGTCGGGACGATGCACGCGCTCGAGGCGGACGGCCGCGGCGATCTCCCGCCCGTCGTGATCCTCCACGGCCTGAGCGCGGCCGGCCAGTACTACGAGAACATCATGAGCCGCATGCGCCCGCACGTGCGGCGCGTGGTCGCGCCCGACATGCCGGGCCACGGCTACAGCGACCTGCCGGCGGAGGGGCTGAACCACGACACCCTGGGCGCGGGCCTGCGCGAGGGGCTCGATCAGCTCCTCACCGAGCCCGCGGTGGTGTTCGGCAACTCGCTCGGCGGGGTCGCCGCGGTGCGCTACGCGTCGGAGCGCCCGGACAAGGTGCTCGGGCTGATGCTCGCCGCGCCGGGCGGGGCGCCGATGGACGAGGACGAGATCTCCGAGTTCGTCGAGGCGTTCCGCCTGCACGATCACAAGAAGGCGCTCGACTTCGTCGACAAGCTCTTCCATCGCCCGCACCCGATGCGGCACGTGATCGCGTGGGGCGTGCGCCAGCAGTTCGGGCGGCCCGGCATCGACGAGCTCCTCCGGAGCATCAAGCCCGAGAACCTGCTGCGCGCCGAGGAGCTCGAGGGCCTGCGCATGCCGGTCTTCGTGCTGTGGGGCGAGGCGGATCGCGTGCTCTCGCCGGCGCATCGCCGGTTCTTCGAGGCGCACGTCCCGCCGCACGCCGAGCTGCACCGCATCGAGGAGTACGGGCACGTCCCGCACATGTCGCACCCGGACTGCCTCGCCGCGCGCCTGCTCGAGTTCACGCGACAGGTCGCGCACCGGGAGTAGCCTCAGGGCTCGGCGCGCGGGACCGAGCGCAGCGGGCGCACCACGCGCGCCGCGACCTCGCGCGCCTCGACCTCGTAGCCGATCGCGAGGTACGCGGCGTGATCGCAAAGGCCGCGCGCGCGGCCCGCGAGGTACTCCCCGATGTAGCGCGCAAAGAACATGGCGGTGCCGTCGCGCAGGACCTGCGCCACGTGGGTGATCTCGTGGGCCACCAGCTCGAGCGGCAGCGCGCCCTCTCGATCGAAGCGGTCGGCGCGGACGAACACTGCGCGTCCGAGCGCGATCCCCGACGCGCGCGACGCGAGCGCGACGTGCGCGATCAGCGAGCGCGGGCCGCGGATCTCGCGCACGCGCGGCGCGCGGGCGG
>JAYRVK010000503.1:0-4000 GCA_041918555.1 Sandaracinaceae bacterium | reverse complement strand
CGCCGCCGCCCCCGGTGCCGCCTCCGCCGCCGGCGATCACCAGCGCCGCGGCCTGCGACTCCGCGGTCCCACGGAACACGCCGGAGTAGCCGCCGCCGCCGCCGCCCGCCCCGCTCGTGCTGCCCAGACCGGGGCGGCCGCCGCCGTTGATCCCCGCGCTGCCGGGCCGCGACCCCGCGGCGCTCCCGCCGCCGCCGCCGACCGCCACCCGGAGGGCCTCCCCCTCGGTCACCGCCACCACGCCTTCGGCGTAGCCGCCCGCGCCCCCGTACGCGCGCGAGGAGCCGTGCCCGCCGCCGGCTCCCCACGCGCGCACGGACAGCTGCCTGCAACCGGCGGGGACGACGTAGTCGAAGTCACCGGGCGCGCGGTACTCGGCGGTGCACGGCGGGATCGGCGCGTCGTCCGGGCAGGCCGCGCCCGCGCCGGTGCAGAGCTCGGCGGCGTCGCATCCCACGGCCGGGGGTCGACAGACGGTCGTGGACGCCGCGAAGCGATCCATCGGGCACGCGAGGCTCAGGCCGTCGCACACCTCCGCGACGTCGCAGATCGTCGCCGCGGGCCGGCACTCGGTGCCCGGGCCTTCGAGGAGATCGGCAGGGCACGCGGCGCCCGCGCCGGTGCAGCTCTCCGCGCGGTCGCACTCGCCGGCCGCGGGGCGGCAGAGGACGGTGACGGGCTCGAAGGCGTCGGGCGGGCACGCCGTGCTCGCGCCATCGCACGTCTCGGCCACGTCGCACACCGCGGCCATCGCGCGGCACGGCGTCCCGGCGGACGCCGGCCCGGCCGCGACGCAGGTCGGAGAGCCGGTCGAGCACTCGGTGCGTCCCTCCTCGCACGGATTGCCCGTGGCGCACGCGATCCCGACGGTGCACGGCGCGCACGTGCCGAGCCCGTTGCAGAATCCGTCGGGGCAGATCGTCCCGACCGGAGCGAGCGCGTCGGCCGGGCAGATCGTCCTGACGCCGTCGCAGGTCTCGGGCGCGTCGCAGGCATCGGCGGCGGCGCGACACGGCGTGCCCGCGACCGCCGGCCCGGTCGGTCGACACCGCGGCGCACCTCCGCTGCAGTCGATGGCGCCCACCTCGCACGCGTCGCCGGGGCTGCAGACCGCGCCGTCCACGCAGTCGCTCTCGAAGCGCCGACACCCGAGGTCCGGATGGCAGTACTCGTCCACGTCACAGGCCCCGAGGATCGGATCGGCGAGGCACGCACCCTCGACGCAGACGCCGCGGACGCAGGGCCCCGCGAAGGCGCACTCGCCGTCGACCGTGCAGCGCGGTGCGCCGCAGCTCTCGGGGCTCAGCGCCGAGCACTCGGGCCGAACGCAGCCGCCGGCCAGGCACTCGGTCTCCTCCGGGGAGCTGGCCGCGTCCGGGCACACGACGTCGGAGCAGTCGCGGGTGATCAGCACGCCGACGACCAGGGCCCCCCCGTCGAAGCTGACGAGCACGTCGCGCTCGGCCACGAGGCGCCCCTCGTCGTCGCGCAGGCGCACCCGGACCCGCACGGGGCCGGGCGCGACGTCCCCGTACTCGGCCACGCGCACGCCCTCGACGAAGCGATCCTCGAGGGTGGCCGCGCGAGTGAGCGTCGCGCCGACGTCGCTCCCCTCGCGCGAGAGCGTGGTCTCGATCTCCGTGAATTCCGCGAGGCCGACGAGGTCGGTCTTGAGCTCGATGAAGAGCCCCGCGTCGGCGACCCCACACGCGGTGGCGCCACCGAGCGCGAGGGCGACGAGCGCGGTGCGGGCCGACACCCCCAGAGCATACGCCCGCCCGCGCCGAGACGAGCGCCCATCGCGCGCTTGCCACCCTCGCCGCCGCGCACAGTTGTCGAGCGTGGGCGTACGGATCGAGCGAGGCGCCGGCGCGGCGCGGCCCGAGGTCGAGGTGGTCGAGCGCAAGGGGCGCGGCCACCCCGACACCCTCTGTGACGCGCTCGCGGACGCCGTCGCCAACGCGCTCGCGCGCGAGTACCTCGACCGCTTCGGGGCGATCCTCCACCACAACGTGGACAAGGTGCTCCTCGTCGGCGGCGCGTCGGCGCCGGCGTTCGGCGGCGGCGAGATCCTCGCGCCCGTCGAGATCGTGCTCGCGGGCCGCGCGACGCGCGCGGTGGGTGGCGAGACGATCGACGTCGAGGCGATCGCGCTCGAGGCGGCGCGCGGGTGCCTGCGCGAGCGTGTCCCGCGCCTCGACGCGGATCGGCACGTGCGCTGGTCCACGCGGATCCGGCCGGGCGCCGCGGAGCTCGTCCAGACGTTCATGCGCCAGGCCGAGACCGGGATCTGGCTCGCGAACGACACGTCGATCGGAGTCGGCTACGCGCCCTTCTCGGCGCTCGAGGAGACCGTGCTCGACGTGGAGCGGAGCCTCACCGCGACCGCGGCGCTCGCCGCGCGCCCCGAGCGGGGCGAGGACATGAAGGTGATGGGCGTTCGCTGCGGTGAGCAAGTATCGTTGACGGTCGCGGACGCGCTGGTCGGCGGCCCGCTCGCGGACCTCGACGCGTACGCCGCCGCGAAGGCGGCGCTCGCGGCGGACGTCGCGCGGCTCGCGCCGGGCGCGGAGGTCCGGGTCAACGCGGCCGACGACCTCGCGCGCGGCTCGATCTACCTCACGGTCACCGGGACGAGCGCGGAGGCGGGCGACGACGGCGAAGCGGGCCGCGGGAACCGCGCGAACGGGCTCATCACGCCGATGCGCCCGATGACGATGGAGTCGGTCGCGGGCAAGAACCCGGTGAGCCACGTGGGCAAGATCTACAACGTGGTCGCGTCCCGCATCGCGGCCGACCTCGCCGCGCTCGAGGGCGTCGACGCGGTGGAGGTGTGCCTCGTGAGCCGCATCGGCGCGCCGGTCCGCGAGCCGCAGCTCGCGCACGTGCGCGTGTTCGGGCCGCGCGAGCCGCGCGCGCTCGAGGGCGCGATCGCCGACGCCGTCGCCGCGCACCTCGCCGACACCGGCGCGCTCGCCGAGCGCCTGGTCCGGGGCGAGATCACGCTGTTCTGACGAGCGCGCGGGGCGCGGGCGCGGGGCGCGGGCGCGGGGCGCGGGCGCGGCGGGATGGTCGACTCGGTCGGGCGCAGGGGGTGCCGGGCTACGTTCGGGCGCCCGTCCCGAGGGCGCGCTCGGACGGTGGGTCAGGAGCTCATGGCTCCGATTCGGGCGGGCGCGCGCATCGGCGCGCTGGCCCTGCGAGGATTGACCCCGGGTGCATGATCCGATTGAGCCGGAGCGCGCCAGGCCTCGCCCGACACCCCCCGCGCCCTCGGCGGGACGGAGATGCGGCGCCTCCTTCTGTCTTTGGGAGATGGCCGACGAAGCGCGTCGGTGGCACGGCGTCGGGAGGGCGGCCGGCACTCGAGAGGCGATGGCACTCGGCGGGAGGGCGCTGGAGTCCGCAATGCGACTTGCGATCGCGCGGGCGCGGGCGCGGGCGCGGGGGCGGGCGCGGGGGCGGGCGCGGGCGCGGGCGCGGGGCGCTGGTGCGGAGGCGACCGTGTCGCCGCCTCCGCGCCGGGCGCGGCTACCGCGTCCTCGCCCCGACGAGCTTGAACAGCGTCGCCGCGATCTTGTCCGCGAGGTCGTGCGCCTTCGCCACGTCCGCCTCGCTCACCAGCCCCGCGGCCACCGCGATCTCGAGGTTGCTCCGAGTCTCGCGCGCCTCGTACATCGCCGTGCGCAGACGCTCGCGACCGTTGCCGTCGTACCGACCGTCTCCCTCGCTCACGTTCAGTCCGACCGCGATCACCGACCGGCGGAGCTGCTTGGCCAGCTCGGGATGCTGGCTGCCGATCCGCTCGCCGCACCCGCGGCAGAGCCGCACGAGCTCGAGCGCGTCCTCGTAGATTCGAAGTCTTCCGTTCTTCATCACGTCCTCGATTCCTCACCGACCACCCGACCGCGCCCCACGCGCGCCCGTCGTCTGGCGACCGCCCCCGGCGCGCTCGCGCGGAGCGCGGGTCAACCCGCGAAGCCCGGCGCGCAGCGCCGGG
>JAYRVK010000502.1:0-3979 GCA_041918555.1 Sandaracinaceae bacterium | reverse complement strand
GGGGCCGCGCGCCCACGCGCTCAACGTCGTCGCGACGCGCCACCTGCTCCGGCTCGCCGAGGAGCACCCGACGATCCGGCGCTTCGTGTACCGCAGCTACGGCGAGGTCTACGACGTGAGCCACTCGCTCCCCTCGCTGATCGACGAAGCCCACCCCCTCGACCTGCGCCCGACGGCGCCGCAGTGGGTGCGCGATCGCGTAGAGGCCGACCTCTCGGTGTGCACGCGCTTCGGGATGAGCGCGCTCTCGATCGCGGTGGTGCGGGCCGCCGAGTGCCTCGCCCCGCGGAGCGGCAGCCAGCTCTACGACTACCTCGGCTCCGGCGTGTGCCTGCGGCCCCTCGGCTACGACCCGGTCGTCAACCTCATCAGCGTCGAGGACCTCGGCCGCGCGCTCGCGCTGGCGGCGCGCTCGAGCGCGCAAGGCGTCTTCGCGATCCCCGGCGCCACGACCCGGCCGCTGAGCGCGCTGGTGCGCCGCAGCGGGCGCCACGACGTGCCGCTCCCGGGGCCGGCGATCGGGCCGCTCTATCGCCTGCGCCGCGCGGTGCTCGGGACGGACTTCGACTACGCGATGAACCGCGGTCGGCTCCACTTCGGCGGCGTGCTCGACGGACGGCGCGCCAAAGAAACGCTGGGCTTCGAACCTCGCGTGAGCGTAAGCTTTACGCGGGAGTGACCTCCCGCGGTACATGGAGCGCATCCTCGACCCTGCCTCCCTCGATCGATTCACGCGCAGCCTCGAACGCTGCCTCGCGGATCCGTCGTTCGCGAGCCGCTTCTACGCGCGGTTCCTGCTGTCGAGCGAGGAGATCGCGGCGCTGTTCGCGCACACGGAGCTCAAGACCCAGGGCCTCGTGCTGCGGCGGTCGCTCTACCTCGTCATGCGCGCGGCGTACGGGCTCGAGGACGGGCTCGAGCACCTCGAGCGAATCGCCGAGAGCCACTCCTCGCGCGGGCTCGGGATCGAGGAGCGCCACTACATCCTCTGGCTCGACACGCTCATCGCCGTGATGCGAGAGACCGAGCCGATGTACGAGGAAGGGCTCGACGATCTGTGGCGCGCGGTGTTCCAGGGCTGCATCGATCACATGATCGCGGTGAGCCGCGCGCCATTGCCGGAGCCCTGAAGGTGCCTAGTTCGGAGGCATGCCTCGGCCCTCGCCCCGACTCCTGACCCTCGCGCTGCTCTTCGCCGCCTCGTGCGACGACCCCCCCCCCGCGCCGGCGGCGGTCGAGGCCACCCCGCCCGACGAGCCGGCGGAGCCGGCGGAGCCGCCGCCGGTGATCCCCGAGCCGACGCCCTCGCAGAACCTCATGCACGGCCACTACCGCCGCGCGACGGAGGCGCGCGAGGCGCTGATCCGCGGGGACGTCGAGTCCGCGCGCGAGCACATGGGCTGGCTCGCCACCCACTCCGAGGGCGACGCCCTCCCCGCCGCGCTCCAGCCCCGGCTCGCCGCGATGCAGGCGGACGCGGCCTCGTTCGCAGAGGCGACGACGCTCACGGAGGCGGGCCAGGCGCTGGCGCGCACGTCCGCGCGCTGCGGCGAGTGCCACACCGAGAGCGGCGGCGGCTTCCATGCCGCGCTCCCGCCGCTCCCCGCCGGCGACGGGCGCGTCGCGCACATGCAGCGGCACCGCTGGGCCGCCGAGCGCATGTGGGAGGGCCTCGTCACCGCGGACGCTGAGCAATTCGCCGCGGGCGCCGACGCGCTGCACGAGGTGCCGCTCCACGAGGACGATCTGCCCACGACCGAGGGCGCGCCGCCCGAGCGCCTCGCCGCGCTGTCCTCGCTCGTCCACGAGCTCGGGACCGAGGCCGAGACCGCCACGGACTGGCCAGCGCGCGCGAGCATCTACGGCCGCTACCTCGCCACGTGCGCGGCGTGCCACCGGCTCCTCGGGACGGGGCCCGCCGCGCCGATCGAGCCCACCCTCGACGACGACGGCGAGTGATCTCACTCCTTCACGCGCACCGTGCAGTCGGGGATCGGCGAGGTCCGCACGACCTTCTCGGCGACGGAGCCCAGGAGCAGGTGGCTCAGCCCGCTCCGCCCGTGGGTCGCCAGGACGATGAGGTCGGCGCCGAGCTCCACCGCGGTGTCCACGATCGCTGGGTGCGGGAAGCCCTCGATGAGCTTCGCCTCCACCTCGAAGCCGTGCGCGCTGTGCCGGCTCGCGAGACCCTCGAGCTCACGCCGGAAGTGCTCCTTGATCGCCTTCTCGGCCTGCGCGTCGAGGAAGGAGCCCGCGGCCTCGGGGAGCGGGTAGATCGGCGGCTGGAACACGTGGAGGAAGGTGATCCGCTCGGCCCCGAGCGCCTCGGCGAGGCCCACGGCGTAACGGGCCGCCTCCTCGGACGTCGCGGAGAAGTCCACCGGGCAGACGATCGAGCGCACGGGCTGGGTCACGACGGAGCTCCTTGGAATGATGAGGACCCGAGATCGAGGGAACGCGATCTCGCTCGGACCTTGATACCGTACCTCGCATGACGGAACGAGGACCCATCCTCTGCGCGACCGATCTGTCCCCCTCCGGGGCAGAGGCGGTCGAGATCGCCGCGCGGATCGCGGCGGCCACCGGCGGCCGGCTCCACCTGGTCCACGTCGGAGGGGCCGCGCCGGAGATGGTCGGCGAGCCCGCGAGCGAGGCCGAGCGTGTCTACCGCGCGCGCCTCCGGGCCCGCGAGGACGCGACCGCCGCCGCGCTCGAGAAGGAGCGCACGCGGGCCGAGTCGTTCGGTCCGCACGCGAGCGCCGAGCTCATCGCGGGACCGGGCTGGGAGGCCATCGTCGAGCCCGCCGAGCGACTGCAAGCCTCGTTGCTGGTCGTGGGGCCCCACGGGCACCTCGGCCCGCGCTCGAGCACGCGGCGGGACCTCAGCGAGTGGATCCTCGGGAGCACCGCCGATCGCGTGCTCCGCCACGCGCCCTGTCCCGTCCTCGTGGGCCCGCGCGGCCAGGATCACGCGCCGCCGCTGAGCGGCGGGACGTGGCTCGTCGCGATCGACTTCTCGGACCCGTCGCGCGCGGCGCTGCGGCTCGCCGTGTCGATGGCGAAGGCCTGCCACGCCAAGCTCGTCGCGCTCCACGTGACGACGGACCCGGTGATGCACCTCGATCCGGCGGGCGAGGAGGAGCCGTGGCCCCCGTACGACGCGGTCGCCACGGCGATGGCGCAGAAGAAGCACGCGGAGCTCGTCGGCCTCGTCAAGGGGGAGCTCGGCGAGGCGATCGAGGTGAAGGTCGCGGTCGGCGAGCCCGCGCAGGAGATCGCGGCGCACGCGAAGGAGGTCGACGCGCGGCTCATCGTGATGGGCACGCACGGGCGGACCGGGCTCGCGCGCTTCCTCGTCGGGAGCACCGCGGAGCGTGCGCTGCGTCTCAGCCCGGTGCCCATCCTCTGCGTGCGGGCGTAGATCTCCCCCGGGAGGCCGTTGCACCTCATCGCGACCCACGAGAGCAGCGACTTCGACGCGCTGGCCGCCTCGGCGGCCGCGCAGAAGCTCGATCCGAGCGCGATGCTGGGGCTGAGTCGCCGGCTCGGGCGGCCGGTGCGCGAGTACTGGGCGCTGCACAAGGATCGCTTCGTCGCGCGCCGTGTCTCGGACGTCGCGCCCGACGAGGTGGATCGGCTCACCGTCGTCGACGTGCGGAGCCGCCGGCGCATGAGCCACGTCGAGGCGATCCTCGCGCGCCGCGACGCGGGCGCGCCGATCGAGCTCCACGTCTACGACCACCACCCGCCGACCCCGGCGGACGTGCGCGGCGACGTCCACGTCGTCGAGCCGGTCGGCGCGATCACGACCGTGCTCGTCGAGCGGCTGCGCGCGCGCGACGTCGCGCTCGACGCGACCGAGGCGACGCTCTTCGCGCTCGGGATCCACGACGACACGGGGTCGCTGACGCTGGGCCACACCACGCCGCGGGACGTGCGCGCGTTCGCGTGGCTCCTCGAGCGCGGCGCGGACCTCGCG
>JAYRVK010000501.1:0-7203 GCA_041918555.1 Sandaracinaceae bacterium | reverse complement strand
CGCGGCGCCCACGCCGGCGCCGTCGAGCGCGTAGCCGACGAGCCACGCACGGCCTCCCGCGACGGCGAGGGCCGCCACCGTCGGCGCGGCGACGCCGAGGTCGAGCGGCGGCGAGCTCTCGGCGGGCACGCACGCGCAGCCGTCGCGCGCGCACGCGGCGGCCGAAAAGCGGTGGATGCGGACCGCGCCTCCCTCGGAGGCGGCGACGTAGATCCCATCGCCCTCCGCGTGGACCGCGCGACCGTTCGAGGCCGGGGAAAGCGCCAGGGGGCACGCGGTGCCGTCCGCGTCGATCCGGACGACCGACGGGCCGCCGACCGCGTAGAGCGCTCCGCCCGCCGTCGCCACGTCGAGGAGGCTCTCCGTCGCGCCCGGATCCCCTAGCGGCGCCGCGTACGCGAGCTCGAGCGCGCGGTCGGCCCGCACGAGCACGCCGTCGTCGCCGAGGGCGCCGACCGCGTAGACGTCGGACCCGAGGCGGGTCGCGGCGCTGAGGCTCGCGCTCGCGACGAGGACCTCGCGGCTCAGCGTCCCCTCGCACGGGTCGATCGCGCCGAGCCAGCCGTCGCCGGCGGCGCGGCCCACCGCGACCAGCGCGCCGTCACCCGAGACCAGATCCTCCACCGCCGCGCCCTCGACCACCAAGGTCCAGCGGTCGAGGCACCGCGCGGGGATCGACGCGTCGCCGCCGCCCGGCGCCGCCTCGCACGCGGTCGCGACCAAGAGCAAGACGACTTGCCATTCGACGGACCGGATCACCGGCACGCCGTGTAGCGGAGGTTGCGATACGTCCACGCGAACGACGGGAGGTGGCAGCACTCGTCGGCGGCGCCGCCGCCGGGCGCGTAGCACTCGAGGGAGCGGTCGATGCTCGTGACGAGGTGCAAGACCTCGCCGGCGCGGCCGACGATCTCCACGCGGGGATCCATCGGGCCCGTGCGCACCACGTCGCCCACCGCGATCTCGACGGTCCGGGCGACCGCGTCGAGGTGTGCGCGGACCGGCGTCGTGACGCCGAGCTCCAGGGGCGAGCGCGGGTGCATCGGCACGATCTCGTGCTGCTCGCCCGAGCACGAGGACCCGACGCGCTCGGCATAGTAGCTCTCCATCCAGAGGTCGTCGTTGCCGCCGCCGCGCGCGGCGAGCTCGAGCAGGTTGCCCCCGCGGCACCACGCGGCGCCCTTGCGGACCTCGAGGAGGATCTGGAACGGCGACATCGTCCGGCCCCCCGCGGGGTTCCAGCAGTCGGGCTGCCACTGCCCCGGCTCGACCTCGAGCTCCACCGTGAGCGTGCGGTACGGGACGTCGAGCTCGAGGGGGAGCGGCACGCTCCGTGACCGGTCGGCGTCGCTCACGGTGTACTCGGCCCAGGGCGCGCTGCCGGACACGCAGTCGATCCCCGCGTCGTCGAGGGGCGGGCCGGCGTCCGCGAGGGCCGCGTCGACGGCCACCGCGCCGTCCGCCATCGGCGCCGCGTCCGCGCCCGCGTCGGAGCGCCACGTGGGCGCGGGGATCCCACCCGCGTCCAGCCCCCCCCCGCCGTCCGCGTCGCGCATCGTGACCCCCCCGTCGCACCCGACACCGAGGCAGAGCAGCGCGAACGCCAGCGCGCGAGACATCTCCCATAGGCTAGCGGCGCCCGCGGGCCCCGCGCACTTACTTCCGGTTACACGGCGGCGTTGACCCCGGCGCCGGCCGCGGCGACGCTCGGGCATGGCCTACGACGAGGCGCTCGCGGAGCGGATGCGCGCCGCGCTGGCCGACACCGGCGGGTTCGAGGAGAAGAAGATGTTCGGCGGCGTCGCGTTCCTGATCGGCGGCCACATGGCGTGCGGGATCGCGAAGGGCGAGCTGATGATCCGCGTCGGTCCCGACGCCTACGACGCGGCGCTCGCACGGGCCCACGCGCGCGAGATGCTCTTCACGGGCAAGCCGATGAAGGGGCTGATCTACGTCGAGCCCGAGGGCTTCCGGACCGATCGGGAGCTCGCCGGCTGGATCGCGATGGGCGTCGACCACGTGCGAACGCTCGCGCCGAAGAGGCCAAAGGCGCCACGCTTGCGCAAACGCGCGACGGCGTCGCGCTAGACTGGAGAGGCCGTGCTCACCCACCACGAGATGGTCGCGCTCGCCGGATCGGCCCGTCTGATGATGATGGCCGACGGTGAGATCACCGACGGAGAGCTCAAGATCGCCGCGGGCTTCGCGGGGCGCCTCGGGCTCACCGAAGAGCAGTGGGGCGCGATCTGGGAGGAGGCGATCCACACCCTTCCGGACGCCGGCGCGGTGACCGAAGCGGTCGGTGCGTTGACGCGTCCGATCGCGCGCGAGGTCGCGTACGAGCTCCTCTACGAGCTCGCGACCGACGGGACGATCCTGGACCCCGAGTGGGACATCCTCGAGTGGCTCGACGAGCACTGGCGCTACGAGGACATGCGGCGGCGCGGCAAGAGCTGAGCGCGACGGCCGCCGAGAATGGTGCAATCAGGGCGGCGCGTTGCTTCAATCGGAGGATGAGCAGCGACGACGAGCTCGACCTCGCGACGAACGCCGGCACCCCGCGCGCCCTGGCCGCCGATACGATCGTCGAGGAGCCGACGCGGCCCGAGGGACCGAGTGACGTCTCCGACGCGCCCGACGTCGAAGCGCGACCGCGCACGCTCACCGACAAGAGCTACGGCGAGCGCTACCAGGTCCGGCGCGAGCTCGGCGCCGGGGGGATGGGCGTGGTGCGCCTCGCCTACGACACGGCCACCGGGCGCGAGGTCGCCGTCAAGGTGATGCTCGAAGACGCCGCGAAGCGGCAGATGGCCCGCGATCGATTCCTGCGCGAGGCGCAGGTTCAGGCGCAGCTCGAGCACCCGGGCATCGTGCCCGTCTACGACCTCGGCGTGACCCCCGACGGACAGCCCTACTTCTCGATGCGCCGCGTCCGGGGGACGACGCTGATGGAGGCGCTCGCCGCCCTACGCGCGGACGATCCCGATGCTGCCACCCGGTTCCCTCGACGCAAGTTGATTTCCGTGGTCGAGCGCGTCTGCGAGACGATGGCCTACGCGCACTCGCGCGGGGTCGTCCACCGCGACCTCAAGCCCGCGAACATCATGCTCGGAGACTTCGGCGAGGTCAGCGTGCTCGACTGGGGAATCGCGAAGCTCCGCAGCGACACGGATCTCTCGGATCCGACGACGGACCAGGACCAGATCATCCCCGAGTACACGGTGCCCGGCTCGGTCGTCGGGACCGCGGGCTACATGCCGCCCGAGCAGGCGGCCGGTCAGGAGGTCGACGCGCGCGCCGACGTCTATACGCTCGGCGCGATGCTCTTCGAGGCGATCGCGCTGACGCCGCTGCACCGCGGCTCGGTGAGCGATCGCGCGCGCTCCACCCTCGAGGGGGTCGACGCCCGGCCGAGCCAGCGCATCGGCGAGGAGGTCCCGCCGGAGCTCGACGCGATCTGTGTGAGAGCGACGCAGCGTGACCGTGCCGAGCGCTACGCGGACGCGGGCGAGATGCTCGCGGAGCTGCGGCGCTTCCTCGACGGTGCGCGTATCACGGAGCTGCGGCGAGAGGTCGCCGGCCAGCACGCGGAGGCGGCACGCCTCTCGCTCGCGGGCAAGCCGAGCGCCACCGAGACCACGCGCGTCGCGGCGCTCCGCGAGCTGGGGGCGGCGGCGGCGCTCGACCCGGACAACCCGGAGATGATCCGGATGATCGAGCAGCTCCTCGAGCCCGAGCCGCCCGACGGTCAGCTGCCCGAGGAGGTCACGGCGGAGCTCGAGGAGAGCCGCCGCCAACTCGCGAGCCGCGCCGCCGGCCGCAGCGCGCTCGCGTACGGCACCGCGCTGCTCTCGGTGCCGATCTTCGTGTGGATGGGAGTCCGGCACTGGCCGGTGCTCTACGCGTTCGCGGGGTTGCTCGCGCTCGCCTCGCTCGGCGCCGCCGTGATGTGGCTCTCGAAGCGCGCGACGGGGACCACCGCGCTGCTCGCGACCCCGTTCGCCTTCGCGACGGTGAGCCTCTTGAGCACGCTCTTCGCGCCCTTCTTCCTCGTACCGGCCCTCGCCGCGTCCACGGCGGTCGCGTTCATGGTGAGCGTGCGCGCTGGCTGGAAGATGCGCGGAGTGATCAACACGTGCGCGGGGCTCGCGGTCGCGGTCCCGTGGGTGCTGATGGAGCTCGACCTGATCCCGCGCACCTACCGCTTCGTCGACGGTTCGATCCAGCTCCTGCCGAACCTCGTCGAGCTCCCCGCGCTCCCGGCGGAGGTCATGCTCGTGTTCTCGTCGATCTTCGTGGTCTACATCACGAACACGCTCGTCGGCCGCGCGGTCGAGGAGCTCCGCGGCGCGGAGCGCCGGCGAGTGCTCGTGTCGCAGCGCCTGCGCTCGATGTTGCCCGGGAAGCGCCGCGAGCTCGTCAGTACGTGACGAGCGAGATCGCCGGCACGTCCCCGAGGCGGTCGCGACCCTTCAGGAACGCGAGCTCGATCACGAACCCTGCGCCGATCACGGTCCCGCCGAGGCGCCGGCAGAGCGCGACGGTCGCCGCCGCGGTCCCGCCGGTGGCCATGAGATCGTCGATGACGACCACACGGTCGCCCCCGCGGAGCGCATCGACGTGCATCTCGAGCGCGTCGGTGCCGTACTCGAGCGCGTACTCCATTCGCTGCGTGGCGGCGGGCAGCTTGCCCGGCTTGCGCGCCGGAACGAAGCTCACGCTCATCCGCGCCGCGAGCGCGGCGCCGAAGATGAACCCGCGCGACTCGATCCCCACGATCGCGTCGACGTGCTCGCCCGCCCAGCGCTCCGCGAAGAGATCCAGGCAGGTCGTGAACGCCTTGGGATCGGCGAGGAGCGGGGTGATGTCCTTGAAGAGGATCCCCGGCTTCGGGAAGTCCGGGATCTCGCGGATCCTCGACTCGAGGAGCGCGACACGCTGATGGCTCATGAGCTCATTCCTCCTTCGGGGGCCCCGCGACCCACGCCGCGAGCCCGAGATCGCCAGGATCCGTGCAGTCGATGAGGAGCGGCGTGACCGACACGTAGCCCGCATCGACCGCCTCCGTGTCGGATCCCTCGAGCGGCTCGTGCTTCGCCTTGGGCCCGCCGAGCCAGTAGTACTCGGCGCCGCGCGGATCGAGCCGGACGTCGACCTCGTCGAAGTACACGCGCCGGCCGAGCCGTGTCGCACGAACGCCGAGGTACTCGCCGCCGGATGGGAAGTTCACGTTGAGGAGCGCGCCGTGATCGCTCGCGCGTGCGCCCGGCGCGGCGAGCGCGCGCTCGACGAGTTGGCGCGCCACCGCGGCCGCGTTCTCGAAGCCTTGACCCGGCCGCCCGAGCGAGAACGCGATCGAGGGGATCCCGCGCAGCGAGGCCTCGCGCGCCGCGGCCACGGTGCCCGAGTAGTACACGTCGGTCCCGAGGTTGTAGCCGTGGTTGATCCCGCTGACGACGAGGTCCGGGCGGCGCGGCAGCAGACGATCGCGATAGAGCGCGACGTAGATGCAGTCCGCAGGGCTGCCGTCGATCGAGTGGAGCGAGGGATCGTGCGCGCGATGGCGCAGCGGCCGGCTCAGCGTGAGCGAGTGGCTCCCCGCGCTCTGCTCGGTGCGCGGCGCCACGACGAAGACGTCGGCGAGCGTCGTGAGCACCTCGCGCAGCGCGTGGAGGCCGCGGGCTTCGACGCCGTCGTCGTTCGACAGGAGGATGAGAGGCCGCTCGGTCATCGAACGAAGAAGCGGCCACGGAGCTGGGGGCTCCGTGGCCTTCGAGAATCGGGGCGACTGGATTCGAAGCGCCGCTTCCACGCGGAATCACAGCGAATCCAGCGGCCCTGACGGAAGAACCACGGTTCAGTTAGGGCCGGAAACTACCACGCGGACCGCGGGCGCGCTGCAAACGGTGACACCTGTAACCGTCGCGGCGATCGAAGCGCTCCGCGCGCTCATCCCGCAGGCGACGAGTCAAAGCGACTTGCGCCGTCTCGAGCGCGCGATCGCGGTGCTCATCCGCAAAGGCCGATGACCCCCGCTGACGCGCCGAGCCCCTCGAGCGCGTCCTCGGCCGATCGTCGGGTGTCCCGCCCCCCCCGACAACCTCTGAGCCCGCCGAGGAGTGGCAGCGGGCGACGAGGACGCGCTCGAGGCGCCCGCGCTACTCGGCCGCGGCGCGCTCCTCCGCGAGCTCGCCGCCCGCGTCGCGCCCGAGATCCCGCGCGGCCGCGGCCGCGATGCGCGCCTCGCGCCGCGCGAGGAACGTCTCGATCGCGTCGGCGAGGTCGCCGACCTGCTGCGGCGCGAGTTTGAGCGCGAGGTGCCAGTCGCCGGCCCGCGCCCGGCGAAACAGGACGAGCGACGTCATGCGGCGGCGCGGCGTGCGCGGATGCCGGATCGTGACCTCGCACGTCAGGCCGTAGCGCCCGAGGAGCTCCAGCGGGACGATCTCCACCGGATCGTCCCCGATGCGGCGCACCGCGGCGGCGAGCTGCGCGTGGTCCTCGGGGGTCAGCCCGAAGTGATCGATCTCCCGTCCGTCGTGCATCATGTCAGCCTCCGTTGCTTCGCGCGGCGCGGCCCTCGTGCTCGCGCCCGATGACGTCGCGCGCCGGGAGGTAGCGCACGAGCTCGCGCGCGAGGTCGAGCGCCTGCACGAGCGCGAGGGACCCTGCACCCGCGAGGACGCGCCGGGCGATGTGGCGGCCCGGCGTGATCGGTGCGTCGTCGCCGGTCCGGCCACCCGGGACGAGTGCGTGCGCGCGACCCGGCCGCGCCGCGAGAAGGCGGTCGAGCGCGGCGGCGAGCCGGTCCTCGTCGTCGGCACCGCGCCCGGCGACCGCATCGGCGAGGGCGCGCTCCGCGAGCGCGATCGGGACGTAGACGCTCATGCGCCGCCCCAGCGCGGAGCGCGAGGCAGCCGCGGCGTGACGATCCATCGGCCGATGTGCCGCGCGATCGAGCGCGACGCGGCGGCCCCGCCTGCGTCGTCGCGGTAGAGCGCCGTCGCGTCGCCGTCGGGCGTGAGACCGCGGAGCGTGGCGCGGATGGCCATCGCCGCGACGCCGAGCCGCTCGGCGGTCGGGAGCTCGCGACCGTCGGCCGTGGTGTGGCACGGGATCGTCTCGGGCCGATAGTCCGGGTGGGCCGCGAGCTCGATCTCGAGCGCGTCGGCGAGGACGCGTGCACCGTCGAGCCGCTGCGCG
>JAYRVK010000500.1:0-7076 GCA_041918555.1 Sandaracinaceae bacterium | reverse complement strand
GTGCGCGCGGCTCGCGGCCGGCGGTGCATGCACCAGCGACGAGGGCTGCGTCGAAGGCGAGTACTGCGCCGCCGAGACGTGCACGCCGTCGCCCGGGCTCGGCCTCGCGTGCGGGAACGGCGTCGCCTGCGCGGCCGGGCTCGCGTGCCGCTTCGTCGGCGCGGGGGAGGGCACCTGCCAGCCGATGCCGGGGGACGCCGAGCCGTGCGCGCTCGGCACCTTCGGTCCGATCCTCTGCGGCGACGGGCTCGCGTGCCGCGAGGGGACCTGCGGCCCGCCGCCCGGCGACGGCGAGCCCTGCGCGATGGGCGTCCCGCTCTGTGGCGACGGGCTCGGCTGCTTCTTCGAGGGCCCGATGAGCGTGTGCCGACCGCGCGCCGGTGCGGGCGCCGAGTGCGGGACCGACGACAGCTGCGGCGCCGGGCTCTTCTGCGACTTCGGCGAGGGCCGCTGCGCGCCGTTCTTCGCAGTGGGCGAGGTCTGCACCGACGGGAACGAGTGCGGGCCCGCCGGCGCGTGCGTGCCCGACGAGACCGCGACCACGTTCCGCTGCGTCCCGCGCCCCGGCGAGGGCGACGCGTGCTTCCTCGACGACACCTGCGACCCCGGCTTCGCGTGCCGCTCGCCGTTCGAGGCGGGCCTCTGCGCGCCGCCGATGTGCATGGCCTTCGTGTTCTGACGCCCGGGGACGCGATGTTGACAGTTGCCATCCGTCGACCGCGTTTCGCCCCCAATTCCCCGCGATCTCCACATCCAATCCATGGGGACGCGATGTTGACAGTTGCCTCCTCGTGGGTCGACAAGCGCCCAGGGTGCTCGTAGCTTCGACGCCGTGAAGCTCCCCGTCTCCATCCTCCTGGCCCCCCTCGCGTTCGTGCTCGTCTCGTGCGGCGGCGGCTCGGCCGGCGACGCGGGCGCTGGCATGGACGCGGGAGAGGCCGTGGACGCGGGCGTCGGCGCGGACACCGGGACCGGCGACGGGGACGACGCGGGCCCCGGGGGCGACGCGGGCCCCGGGGACGACGCGGGCGCCGCCGTCGATGGGGGAGCGGACGCCGGCGTCGACGTCGACGCCGCGACGCCCCCCGACGCCGGCGCGGACGCGGGTGCGCCCGACGCGGGCAGCGCGGGCCCCGGCCCCGTGCAGTGCCGCGCGCGCGCCGACTGCCCCGGCATCTCCGCGTGCAACCGCGACGCGCCCGGCGGCATCTGCGCGGGCTGCGGCACCGACGCCGACTGCCCCTCGGACACGGAGTGCAGTGAATTCGGGGCGTGTGTCCGGCCGTGCGCCGCCGAGACGGACTGCAACGCCGGCTTCACCTGCTCGGGCACCGGCCGCTGCGCGATCCGCGCCTGCACCGTCGACGCGGACTGCGGACCCTACGTGTGCGTCTCGGGGCGCTGCGCGCGCCCGCCGTGCGCCGGTGGGTGCCCCGCGCCGCTCGCGTGCTCTGCCGGGCTCTGCGTCGAGCCCTGAAAGAGCGGCGACACCGCAACGCGATTCCGCGCCGCGCGCGAACGTGCTAGGTCCGACCTGCGGGAGGACGCTTGTTCGGTCGCTTCGAGGTAGGCGGGGTCGAGTTCACGCTGGCGTCCTGGGCGAGCGCCGGGGAGCGGGCCACGCCGCTCCAGCTCGAGGCGCTGACCCGCGCGCTCGCGGCCGATCCGGAGGCGCGCCTGCGCCTGCGCGCGTGGCTCGTCGGCGAGGGCATCGAGCTCGCGCACACCGACGAGCTCGCGGCGCTCGCCGCCGGGCTGAGCACCGGCCGGCTCGCGGTCCTCGCGCGGCGCGTGCCGCGGCTCGCGTACCAGGAGTTCGGCGAGGTCACGGAGGACGAGGTCGAGCCGGTCGAGCCCGAGCCCACCGAGCACGACTGGATCGAGATCGAGCTCGTCGACGAGGACGACGTCCCGCTCCCCGGCGTGGTGTTCACGCTGACGATGACAGACGGAAGTGTCCGTTCCGGGATCACCAACGACCGCGGCCGCTACTTCGTGCCGCGGACGGATCCCGGCCAGTGCAAGCTCAAGTGGACGCGCCTCCACCCCGTGGAGCGCGCGCCCAAGTTCGTCGCGGCGCTCGCCGCCGCGGCCTCGGCGGGAGCGTAACGAGAGGACGGCATGGCTCGGTTCACGCGGCGCGATCTCGATCAGGAGCACGACCTCGCCACCGGTCAGCTCCACAAGTTCACGCTCAAGGAGTTCTTCGGCCACGTCCTCGAGGTCGACTCCGTCCACTTCCACTTCGACAGCGCGGTGCTGCTGCCGAACAACGAGGCGCCCGCGCCGGGCGCGAGCCCGCCGCCCTCCACCGGCGATCCCGCCGCCGCGCCCGCCGAGGAGGCCGCCACCGACGGCGCCGACGAGGGACCGAGCGAGACGGATCTGGCGGCGCCCGGCCTCGCGATCCTGCGCGCCGTCTACGTGCACGCCGCCGCGCACGCGTCGCAGAAGATCCTCATCACGGGCCACACCGACACCTCGGGCGGCCAAGCCTCGAACGTCGTCCTCGCGCACAAGCGCGCGATGAGCGTGAAGCACGCGCTCCTCGGCGAGAGGGACGAGTGGGTCGCCATCGCCGACGGCCAGCACCGCGTCGAGGACTACCAGCAGATCCTGACGTGGATCGCGAAGGTCTGGGCCGCGGACTGCGATCCCGAGGGCGTCGACAACATCCACGGCCCGAACACCACGCGCGCGGTCACGAACTTCCAGACCCTCTACAACGAGGAGTTCGAGGCGGAGATCGACGTCGACGGCGTGGTCGGCAAGCAGACCTGGGGCGCGATCTTCGACGTGTACATGGAGATCCTCGCCGACATCCTGGACGTCGACGTCGACAAGCTCCCCGCCGAGCGCGCGAAGCTGAAGTTCCTCGACGACGCCAAGGCGGGCGTCGGCTGCGGCGAGCACTTCCCCGTCGATCTCCCGGGCGTCGACGGGCGGCGCAGCGCGCTCAACCGCAGGGTGCAGGTCCTCTTCTTCGATCCGGGCGAGGAGCCGCTCCTCGACTGCCACCCCAAGGCCGACAAGTGCGTGCCGGACGAGTGCGAGATCTACAAGAAGCGCATCCACTTCTTCTGGCCGATCGATCCCGAGCCGATCCCGCTCCTCCCGCGCTACCGCCTCGAGGTGGAGCTCGGCGACATCGACAAGCTGATGACGCCGATCGTGAACGAGAACCACGCCGATCCCGGCGTGCGCGAGCGGCTGCAGGCGATCGGCTTCCTCTACTCGCCGCTGAACCACGCGCAGATCGCGACGCGCGCGGAGGAGGCGTGGAAGCACTTCAAGAAGGTCTTCAACAAGGCCGACGACGCCTCCGGCGTGGCGCACCTGCGCGATCGCGTCGAGCAGCTCATCGTCGATCAGAAGGCGCTGCCGCCCAAGGGCGAGCTCAAGAAGCTGCGCGTCCCCGGCGCGTACTGCGTCACGCCCGAGCAGTACGCGGCAGGGTTCTGGGGCTCGAACGCGCGCGGTCACCGCTTCCGCGAGGAGTCCGACGTCTGGCGCAACAACGACTCGATCGCGCGCGTCCCGATCCTCGGCAAGCTCGAGGCGAAGTTCCGGCGCGGCTGGCGCCCGGCCGGCGGGGTCACGGTCCACTTCCAGCTCGACAAGCCCGACGAGATCCCCGCGGGGCATGCCTGCGCGCGCGAGCCGCTCCGCCAGGCCACGACCACGAGCACGAACAAGAACGACGCCCCGCCGCCCGCGAACCTCACGTTCACGATGACGGGCAGCCCGCACAAGTACGTCGACGACGCGGTCAAGGCGAAGGCGGTGACGGAGCCGCTCGCCGACAACGTGCACAAGGACAACGGCGGCAAGCGCGGCGACGTCGCCCGCGGGATCGATCCGGTCACGAACCTCTTCGAGATCGGGAACCGCCGGACGTTCTTCCACGACGAGCTGGCCCTCAACGACTCGACGACGAGCGCGCACACCCACGCGGTGCAGGCCGACACGAACGACAAGGGCCACGCCGTGGCGATCTTCATGCCGTCGTTCATGGGCGGCGACCGCTACAAGTTCCGCGTGTTCGTCGATCCGCTGCGCGGCCGACCCTCGAACGGCCGGGCCAAGCCCGCGGTCGTGAAGGAGACCGGGACGCTGGTCGTCTGGCGCATCTTCCGCATCAGCAAGTACCTGCGCTGGCCGTACCCGGCGGCCACCACCGCGGCGCAGAAGGCCCGCTGCTACGGCGACCTCGATCCGTTCGACATGGCGAAGATCTCGACGGAGTACAAGAAGGCCTGGCTCGACGTCGAGCTCGAGCCCGAGGCGCAGGCGCCGACCGACATCACGGCGGCCGAGCACCTCGCCGCGATCCGGTACGCGAAGGCCAACGCCTCGCCCACCACGACGCAGCGCTACGACCTCGGCGCGCTGGTCCTCGAGACCGGGGCGAGCGCGGGCGTGATCGAGCTGCGCACCGCGGCGCAGTACGACGCCGCGCCCAAGGCCGCGCCCCCCCCCGGGGGTTGGCCCTCGGCGGTCTCGGACGCGAGCTACTGGGCGAACATGTCCAGCATCTTCCACGCGCTGAAGACCGAATTCGTCATGTACTTCTCGAAGAACGCGATCAGCGGGCTCACGGTCCTGCAAGCGCCCGCGGTGACGAACTTCACGCCCGATCCTCCGGCCGGGCGGCCCCTCGAACCGTACGGCAACAGCGGCTGGGGCACCGATCGGCGCGCCTGCTGGGTGATCTTCGGGCACGACGCCTACCACGGCTGGATGCCCTACGATCAGACCGCGAACGCGCTCCACGAGACGGGGCACGTCGTCTACGGCGTGCACCAGTACACGAAGGCGTCGCAGGTCAACGTGAACACCGGCGGGATCCTCGACGCCCACGACTACAAGAACCTCTGCATCATGGGCTACATGAAGTGCGACGCCGACTTCTGCGGCCGCTGCGTCCTCAGCCAGGCGGGCTGGGACACGAGCACGCTGGCCGCCAACAACCCGGGGCCGTGACGCCATGAGCGTGCAGCTCGAGCTCGCGCTGGACCGAGCAAAGATCGTTGTCGGCGAGGACGTCGGCTTCCGGATCACCCTCCGCAACGCGGGCTCCACGCCCGCCGCGGTGCGCGACCCCGCGCGCGACGAGGAGTGGCCCAAGCTCGAGGTCCTCGAGCCGAGCGGCTTCCGCGTGGCGCACGCGGGCCGGGGTGGACGCGAGCGTACGGCGGGGCACGAGTTCCTGCCGCCGCCGTTCCCCGAGCACGTGACCCTCGGGCCGGGCGACGCGGCGAGCGGCGAGGAGCGGCTGCTGTCGTGGATCGAGCCGTTGCCGGTGGGCCGGTACTCCGTGCGCGGGCAGCTCGAGGCCGACGGTCACGCGCTCCGCTCGACGGGCTCGCCGCTCGAGGTGGAGCCGCTCACCCCCGTCGCGGTGCAGCTCGTCGGGCCGCACGCGGGCCCCGCGGAGCTCGCCTACGCGCTCGTGACGCACGCGGAGGCGGACGGCACGCGGACGCTCCTCTCGTGGCTCCACCAGCTCGACTTCGAGGGGCACGTCCGGTTCGCGGCGGTCCAGCGCCTCGGCGCGGTCGTGGGTGAGCCGGTGGGGTCCGTGAGCCGCGCCGGCATCCCCTATCCCGGTCAGTGGGTCGCGTGGACCGACGGCGACGGGATCGAGGGCTTCTACCACCTGCAGGGTCGCCCCATCGCACGACTCCTCGGGACCCTCGCGTCGCCCGCGCGGATCGTGGGCCCGGTGCTGACGGAGCTCGAGGGCTGCGACGGCAGTGCGCCGCCGCGCGCGGAGGTCCTCCTCCACGCGCCGGGGCGCGCGTTCGTCGCGCTCGTGGCGCCGGACGGATCGGTCACCGAGGGCGCCTCGTGGGCCCTCGACGGCGAGCTCGAGTGGGGGCACGCGACGCTCCCCGAGAGCAACGTCCGCGAGGCCTTCCTCGCGCTCTCGCGCCCGACCGGGCTCGAGGTGGTGCGGCTCCGCTGGGACGCCGACCAGCGGCCCGAGAAGCCCGCGTCGATCGCGAAGCGCGCGCCTGCGCGGGTCCTCGCGGGCGACCTCTCGCTCGGCGGCGATGGAGGCTCCCACGGCGCGCTGGTGACCCGCACCGTGCCCGACGGGAAGCGCCCGGACGAGCCCGACCGCTACGAGCTCGTGCGCTTCGGGGTCGATCCGACCGGAGCGCCCGGCGCGAGCGCGACGGTCCTCGGGACCGATCCTCCGCGCGACTTCGTGCGGGCCCTCGTCGCGGTGCGCTCCGATGGGGCATCGCAAATCGTCTTGCAGTCCGTCGGCGGCCCGTGGTGGACCTCGAGCGGCGGGCCCGCGACGCGGGTCGGCGACCTCGACGGCGAGCCCCTGGCCCTGCGATTCTGGGGGCCGCGGCCGCGCCTCCTCTGCGCCACCCCGCTCGGTCCCGCCTGGCGCGGGATCGGTCCGTGAGCGCTGCGCCCATCGTCATCGCGGTGCTCCTCGCGGCCTGCGGGGGCGAGGACGCGGGCGCGCGGTCCGAGTCGAGCGCGGGCACCGAGCGAGGGGCCGAGCCCCGCGTCGCGGCGCCCGCGGCAATCCGCGACTTCTGCGGCTCCCCCGACGAGGCCCGGATCCGCGCCGCGCACCCCGAGATCCCGGCGTGCTTCAATCGCGCGTTCACGTATGTCGAGGCGCGGGTGGGCGGGCACGCGCTGCTCGTGCTCGCGCACGACGCCGATCCCTGCTGCACCGACGTGCCGAGCCCCGCGACCGACGCGGGCGCGCACGTCTTCGTCGACGGCGTGGCCCGCCCCGCGAGCGATCCCATCGCGGTCGGTGCGGCGCCCCGCGACGCGGCCGAGGCGATGGCGCTGCTCACCGCGGAGCTCCTGCGCCTGCGGGTCGTGCGTCCGATCGTGGACGCGGCGGGCGGCGCCGCGCTCCGCGGCGCGTGGCCCGCCGCGGGCCCCGCGATCGCCGCGCACCCGCCGGGCCTCGCGCGCGCCGGCGCCGGGTGGCGCCTCCGCGCGCTCGCGGAGTCGCGCGAGATCGAGCGCGGGATCGTCTGCCGGGGCCTCGCCGCGGGGGAGGTCGTCGTCGACGCGGCCGGCGTGCGCGCGCG
>JAYRVK010000499.1:0-2625 GCA_041918555.1 Sandaracinaceae bacterium | reverse complement strand
GGCTCCTCCGCGCGGGCGACCGACTCGTTGTGGCCCTCCACGACCCCGCGGCCCGGGGGGAGCGCGCGGGTCTGGGCGGGAGCGGGGGGGGTGCCGTCCTTGGCGACGTGCGCGAGGAGCGAGGCGAGCGCGAGGGCGAGCCGCATCGAGCCAGCCTACGCCGGGGCCGCGGCCGAGCTTCCGCGCTTCGCCTCCACCCGAGCGCGGGCGCGAAGCGACCGACGAGCACGGGACATCATGGGTCGTTTCGGGCCCCTCGCTCACGCGCTACCGTCGCGCATGCCCAACGGCGCCGAGATCCACGAGTCCCTGGACCACGCCCTCGCGCGGCCGTGCGCGCTCCTCCGGCGCGGCACGTTCGCCGCGGGCCGCGACGGGGTGATCGCGACGCTGCGCGCGCACGGCTTCGAGTTGGCGGCGGCGAGCGCGCGGACCGAGGATGAGCTCGAGGCGAGCGCGCCGGCGTGGGTCTTCCTGTTCGGCATGAGCATGGACGACGGCTACGCGATGATCGTCGTGCCGGAGGCCGCGATCGACGAGGCCGCGCGCGCGTCGGCGGAGGTCGCGGAGCGCAGCAGCCTCGACTGGGGGAGCCACGAGCACGACCCCGAGCTCTATCGCGCGCACATGCACTTGCTCGCGCTCGCGGGGCTGCGCGAGTGGCGAGACGTCGAGCACGAGGCGGAGCGCCTGCCCGACGGGCTCGCGTTCGACGAGGGGACCTTCGCAGGCTGGGCCGGACGGTGGGCGAGCGGCTACGACGCGCTCACCGGGGCTCGCTCGGGCAGCGGCCTCGACGCGCGGATCACGCGCGTGGTGCACCTCTTCGAGCACCTGTGAGCCCACCGCGCAGCGCGAGCACGACGAGCGCGCACAGGGCCCAGAGCCCACCCTCCGTCGTCGGCCGCACCGCGCAGCCGTCGCGCGCCGGCTCCGGCGGCGCCGTTCGGACCGGCAGCGGCGACGGCGGAGCGACGGGCTCGGGCGGGGCGGGAACGCAGACCGGCTGCACGCTGCACGTCGCGTTGCCTGGATCGTAGGGCCCGCTCGCGCGCGGCGCGGTCTCGTCGTCGCCGGTGCACGCGCCGTCGCGCGCGCAGATCGCGGTCACCGCCGTGGCGCGGTGCTCGCCGGTGAAGCCCGGCGGCGGCGGCCACGTGCGCGAGCCCTCCCGGTAGCTGAGGCCGCGCGTGCACACGCGGCGCTCCTCGCAGCGCTGGCCCGCCTCGCATCGTCCGGTCGAGCACGACGCGGGCGCGCAGTAGTACGCGCCGTGCGACGCCGAGACGCGCGCACCCTCCGGGCACCCGAGATCCTCCGGGATCCCGATCGCGTCCGCGCCCGCGAGGCCGGGAGCGACGAGCCCGCCGACGAAGATCCCCACCCACCGCACCGTGCGCACCATCCGCGCAGCGTACCTCGCGGGCCCTCGCCTCGTCCGCGCGCGCGTGTCACCGACGAGCCGCATGGGGCTCCACCTCGAGGGCGACCCGCGCGACCTCGCGCTCCGCGCGGCGATCCCGGAGTGAGGCGCGCGCGACGCCCCGTCAACGTACGTTGACCTCGATGGGGTACGACGCCGTCACGTGGTCCTCGGCGAACGGGGACACCCGCATGGCGCGCGCCGCGCTCGCGATGCAGCGGGTCACCTCGCTCGGCACGTTGCCGCCCCCGACCGCCGACGCGTTGCGCACGGTCCCGTCGCGCGAGAAGGTGACGCGCAGGGTGATCCGCCCGCGGTTCGCGCCGACGCAGCTCGTGATTCGACCGCGGACTCGACCGATCGCGCGCTGCAGCTCCGCCGCGCTCGGCCGCGCGGGCAGCGCCGGCGGCGGCGGGGCCGCGACGACGGGCGGGAGCGGCGGCGGCGGCGGCGCCTCGGGCGGCGGCGGCGCGAGGGCCACCGCGAGATCGCGGGCGATCTCCATCCGCTGCCCGGCCGTGACGTAGACGTTCTCCGTCAGGCTCCGACCGCCGGAACCGGTGAAGGTGATCGCGTGCATCCCCGGCGACAGCGCGACCTCGACCGGCGTCGCGCCGCGGGGCTGACCGTCGATGGCGATCTGGCTCGTCGGCGAGCTGCGCACGAGGAGCTCGCCCGTCGAGGGCGCCGGCGGGGGCGCGGGCGGCGGGTCGTCGCGCGTCGCGACTCCCGCCACGACGACGACCGCCGCGACGAGCCCCCCCCCCGCGAGCAGGCACCCCGCGAGGAGCAGCCGAGGGAGCCGCGAGGCGGGCCGTGCGGGAGCGGCCGCCATCCCGTAGTACGTGGGCGCCGGGGGCACGCCGCCGGGCGGCGGTCCGAAGAGCGGGGCGGTCGAGCCCTCGGACACCGGCGTCGGGGTCGCCTGCGCGAAGGCCGGGAACGGGGCGCCCACCACCGGCGCCGTCGCCGCCATCGCGGGGCTCCACGCGGACGCGCCGACGAGGATCGGGTCGAGCGCCTCCACCGCGGCGCTGGCGTCGCGGAACCGCGCGCTGGGCTCGCGGGCGACGCACCGCGCGAACCACGCGTCGAGCCCGGGCGGCGGCGCGACGCCGCCGAGCGCCCGCGCGCGAGCGGTGGCGGGCTCGATCGGGTGGACGAGGACCTCTCCGAGCAGGCCCTGCAGGCTGAACGGCTCG
>JAYRVK010000498.1:0-8014 GCA_041918555.1 Sandaracinaceae bacterium | reverse complement strand
CCGGCGCTGCGCGCCGGCCTGGCCTCGATCGATTTATCGACACCCTCTGAGTTTTCGAGCTGCGGTGGGGCTCTCGAGCGGCGCTACGCCGCCGCCGCCCCGAAGATCCCCAGCTCTTTTTTCGAACGCGCGCGTCGGAGCGGGTTCAAAGGAGCCACGAACCCAGATGAAACGAGCCTCCCTCCTCCTCCTCCTCGCCGCCCTGCTCGCCGCGTGCGGTGGTGCCCCCGGCGAGCCCCCGGCGCGGCCGATCGCCGATCCCCCGCCCCGCGCCGCGATCGACCCGACGCCCGATCAGACGGCGCTCTTCGCCACCGCCAACGATCGCTTCGCGATGGACCTCTGGCGCCAGCTCCGGCGCCGGGACGGGAACCTCGCCGTGTCACCCGCCTCGATCAGCGTCGCGCTCGCGATGACGTGGGGCGGGGCGCGCGGCGAGACCGCTTCGCAGATGGCGAGCGTCATGCACTTCGGCGAGGACCCCGCGGCGTACCACGCCGCCGCCGGTGCCGTGCTCTCGACGTGGAACGACCCCGACCGCCAGGCCTACGAGCTCGCGGTGGCCAACCGCCTCTTCGCCGAGCAGAGCTACACGTGGCAAGACGACTTCCTCGCTCTGACGAGCGGCACGTACGGGGCGCCGCTCGAGCCGGTCGACTTCCGCCGCGCCTTCGAGCCCGCGCGCCTGCGCATCAACGGCTGGGTCGCGACGCGCACCCGCGATCGCATCCGCGATCTGATCCCCGAGGGCGCGCTCGACTCCGACACTCGCATGGTCCTCACGAACGCGGTCTACTTCCGCGGCGACTGGGCCTCCCAGTTCGAGGCGAACGCGACGAGCCCGCAGACGTTCCATGCGGCGAGCGGCGCGCGTCCGGTCCCCACGATGCACCAGACCTCGCGCTTCCGCCATGCTGCGGCCGAGGGCGTCCAGCTCCTCGAGATGCCGTACGCGGCCGGGGAGCTGAGCATGCTCGTGGCGCTCCCGACCGAGCGCGATGGCCTCGCCGCGCTCGAGGATCGCCTCGACGCGGACGCGCTCCGCACCTGGGTCGCGGCGATGGAGCGTCGCAACGTGGACGTCGCGCTCCCGAAGTTCCGTGTCGATCCCGCCGAGCCGATCGCCCTCGCCGCCACGCTGGTCGACATGGGCATGCGCGACGCGTTCGACGGGGCCCGCGCGGACTTCTCCGGCATGGCGGATCCCGCCGCGAACGAGGGCACCCCGCTCTACATCAGCGCGGTGTTCCACAAGGCGTTCGTCGCGGTCGACGAGGAGGGCACCGAGGCCGCCGCCGCGACCGCGGTGGTGATGACGCGCGAGTCCGCCGCGATGATGCCGGAGGACGCGGTCGCGTTCGTCGCCGACCACCCGTTCCTCTTCTTCATCCGCGACGCGAGCGGCGCGATCCTCTTCATGGGCCGCGTTGCGGACCCGAGCTGAGCCCCGTCAGGCCGCGAGCGCGTAGATCGTGAGCCCCGCGCCGGACGTCGCCGCGAGCAGTCGCGCCGCGACCGCGCCCGAGTGCACGCGCGTCACATGGCTCAGCTCGCCGAAGAAAAGCCCTCCGACGGAGCTCGCCAGGACGACGAAGCAGAGGGCGCGCACCGGATCGGGGCGCGCCGACCCCACGACGCTCGAAGCGAGGAGGGCGAGGGACACGGACGCGACCAGCAGCGAGACCGCGACGAGCCCCAGCGAGAGGCGCTGGTGCCGGACACGGAACGCCGCGGCGCTGGTGACGACGCACAGGGCCACGAGGGCGGCGAGCAGCGGAAGCGGCATCTCACCGTGCAGTCTGACACCGTGTCACCTGGATGTCACGAGACCGGCAATCGCGAGCCCCGGACCACGGGAGTGTCACTGGGCTGTCACGCGCCGTCGTCCTCCTCGACCTTGCCGATCGCGTCGCGCCACAGCTCGCGCATCACCTCGTCCTCGTGGTCCTGCGCGCGGCGCGCTTTCTTCTCGAGGCGCTCGCGCTCGTGGAGCACGAGGGCGTTGAGGTACGAGCGCACGTCGGTGACGTGGGCGAGGAAGCTGTTCAACAGATCCGCGCTCCCGATCCGGCCCCCGCCGTAGCCCTCGAGCGCCTCGTTCTTCAGCGCCCCGAGCCGTCGCTGGATCTGGAGCAGGCGCGGGAGGTCGAGGTCCGCCGCGAGCTCGAGCGCGAGCACCTCGCGCTCGAGCTCGGTGACCTGATGCAGGTACTGCTCGAAGCCCAGCTGCTGCCGCGCGCGCCACCATCGCCACCCGAGGAACAGCGCGACGACGAGCGACACGAGGAAGGAGCGCAGGCTCTCGACGCTGTCGATGATCGCGGGCGTGATGAGCGGGTCGTTGCGTTGCTGCCACTCGAGCGCGCCCTCGTGGAGCTGCCACTCCGGCTGTGCGAGCGTCTCCGTCGTCAGCCGCTCCGGGAGCAGGGCGTCGCGCGCGAAGGCCTCCGAGCCGACGACCTCGAGGATCGCGCGCACCGCGTCGCGATCGGTGTCGTCGCGCGCGACGACCAGCATGCGCGTCGCGAGCGTCGGGATCTCCGCGTCCGGGTGCGCCGGCGAGACGCCGTAGGCGAAGGCCGGGATCCGGCCCTCGCGCACGCCCACGTCGCGCAGGTGCAGGGCTCCGGCGTAGGGGAGCGGGAGGAGCCGGTAGCCGCGCCGCCGCAGCAAGAACTCCGCGACCGGCGAGGGCATCGTGCTGACGTGGAAGAAGGCGTCCGGGAGCTGGTCCACGGGCTTGGAGCGGAGCTCCTCGTAGGCGAGCGGCTCCTCCTCGAAGTCGCGCCCGGGCCGCATGTGCACGAGCCCGAGGAGCTCCAGGGCGAGCGCGCGGGTCCCCGAGCCCTCGGGCCCGAGATCGACGCGGCGGTGGCGCAGATCGTCGATGCGCAGGATCGCGGGGTCGCGCACGAGGAGGTGGAGCGGCTCCATGGTGAGCGGCGCGACCTCGCGCACGCGATCGTCGTATTGCAAGCCGCCTTGCACGAGCGCGACGTCGAGGCGTCCGTCGGCGATCCGCGCGAGCGCCGCCGCCGAGCCCTCGGTCGGCTCCAGCACCACCTCGACGCCCCGGGCCTCGAGGTGCTGGCGGAGGACGACCGCGATCTCGTGGCGCCGGCCCGCGGCGTCGCCCGCGCTCATCCGGACCACGAGGTGCGGCGCGCGCAGCGCGAGGACGAGGGTCACGACCGTGATCACGGCCGCGCCGAGCGCCAACGCGAGGGCGAGGCGCGGGTTGCGCGACGCCGCCTCGAGCCCCGCCCACCATCGCGCGATCGCTCCCATTCGCGTGGGCACGCTAGCACGCGGGTGAGCCGGTCCACCGCCGCCGCGCGTCTCGTCCGGCATGCGCGCCGTCCTCCTCGCGGCCCTGATCCTGTGCCCGCTCCGCGCCGCCGCGCAGGAGACCCCGCTCCGCGCGCTCGCGCGCGATCTCTCGGAGCTGCGCGCCGAGGTCGGACGCAGCCACGCGCACCTGCGCCTGCTCGAGGAGGAGCTCCGCGGTCGCGCCGACGGCGCGCGGGTCACCATCCGGCAGGCGAGCGCGGTCGACCCCTTCTTCCGGCTCGCGAGCGCGACCTACGCGCTCGACGGGCACGCGCTCGGCACGCCGCGCCGCGGGGCGGCGCTCGCCGAGCCCATCCTCGTCCACGACGGCATCGTGGGCCCCGGCCCGCACACGCTGAGCGTCGTCTTGCGCTACGAGGGCGACGGCCACGGCGTCGTCGGCTACCTCCCCGGCTACCGCTTCGTCTTGCGCTCGAGCCACGTGCTCACGATCCCGCGCGAGGGCGCGCTCGAGCTCACCGTGCGGCCGTACACGCGCTCGATGACGGTTCCGTTCGCCGAGCGCCTCGGCGTGGAGTACGAGACCCGCGAGCTCCCGCGCGCGAGGGACTACTAGTGATCAAGACAACTTGTCGGCGATCCTGGCCGCCGCCCGCGTCGCCATCGCCATGATGGTGACCTGCGGGTTCACCCCGAGCGGGCCCGGCACGGTGCTGCCGTCGACGACGAAGAGCCGCTTCACGTCGTGCGTCTCGTGATCGAGGTCCACCACGCTCGTCTTCGGGTCGCGCCCCATCCGGCACGTGCCGAGCGGGTGGTAGCTCGTGAGCATGAGATCGCTCGCCGATAGGCGCGCCGCCTTGAAGCGCTTCCACTCCGCGAGGTCGCGCGCGCTGCGCCAGCTCTGGGTCGCCATGTACACGCGCTTGGCCCCCGCGGCCCACATCATGTCGCCCGTGCGCACGAACGCGTCGTGCATGCGGTCGACGTCTTCGCGAGCGAGCGAGTAGCGTGCGAGCGCGAGCCCGCCGGGCCCCGGCCGCACCACGCCGCTCGCCGCGTGATCCGCGATCAGGACGCCGAAGAACGCCATGTTCTGCGCCTGCGCCAGGTGCTCCATGAGGCGGTGCCCGGTCTCCGGGAAGAAGACCGCGGAGAAGTTCACGTCGGGCTGCGCCGCGTTGATCAGGATCCCGTCGCGCATGTGCTCGTCGACGTAGTAGCCCTGCGGGATGTGCTTGTGCGGCTCGAGGCGCTCGTCGACGAGGCCTGCGAAGCCGCCGCTCGGGTGGACGCTGAGGTTGCGCCCCACCTGCCCGCTCGAGTTGGCGATCCCCTGCTGGAGCAGCATCACCGGGGTCGGCAGCGCCCCGCCCGCGAGCACCACCGCGTCGGCGCGCACGCGCAAGGTGCGACCGTTCGCGTCGACGCCCTCGACGCCGACCGCGCGGCCGCCCTCGATGCGCACGCGCGTCGCGCGCAGGCCCGTGAAGAGCATCGAGCCCTTCTCGAGCGCGGGCGGGATGTAGCTGAGGTTGGTGCTCTTGCGCGCGTCGGTGCGGCAGCCGAAGTCGCAGAAGCCCTCGCCCGTGCAGCCGGGCGCGTTGCGCATCATGCGGCGATGCGACCAGCCGAGCGCGTCGCAGCCGCGGGCGATGACGTTGGCGATCGGCCCGACGGCCGCGGCGTTCGCTTCCTCGACCTCGATCTGGCGCTCGACCCGCTCGAAGTAGGGGCGCATGGCCTCGGGCCCGAGCTCGTCGGTCCCGAGGTCCTCGCACCAGCGGTCGAGGATCCACGGCGGGGTCCGGAAGCAGCTCCCCGTGTTGATCGCGGTCGAGCCCCCGACGAGGCGGCCCATGAAGATCGGCATGAGCGAGTTCCCGAGCGTCAGCGAGCCCCGGTAGAAGTCGAAGTGCGCCTGGACCGAGCTGCCGGTGAACGAGCTGCGCCGGTGGAGCTTGCCCTCCTCGACGAACGCGACCGCGAAGCCGCGGTCCGCCAGCTCCTTGCCGACCACCGCGCCGCCGGCGCCGGTGCCCACCACGACGACCTCGCACTCGATCTCCTCGTCGGCGTCCCAGGCGGTCGCCTCCACGACCTGCGACAGGTAGCGGGGCGCCTCGTCGCCCGAGACGACGTTGAGGCGTCCGCCGAGCGACTCGTACACGTCGAGGCGGTCGAAGTGGACGAACTTCAGCGCGAACGCGACGGCCCCGAGGGGCGTGCGCAGCACCGGGTCGCGCTCGAAGCGCTCGAGCAGGCGCTGCTGCGCGGCCCCGTCGAGCGCGTGGAAGCGCCGACCGGTGTGGAGGACCGCGGCGCGGTCGAGGACCGCGACGAAGCCGTAGAAGAGCCGGTTCGCCCACGGCGAGACGCGCGCGGCGACCTCCTCGGTGTGCGCGAGCGTGCGCTCGTCCGCGGGCCGGACCGTCGCGCTCCCCGGCAGGATCGCCTCCGCGAGCGCGAGCGCGGCGCGGCGCAGCGCGGGATCGGGCCCGGAGGTCGCGTCGATCGGGGGGCTCAGGTCGAACACGGCGAGCGCTTCTCATGGGGGCTCGGCGGCCATCCGGCAAGCCGACGGATCAATCCCAGTCGAGGTCCTCGATCGGCGCCGCGTCGGCGAGCCCGGTGGCGAACGCGCGAGCGCTCGGCCACCGCTTGGTCGGGTCTTTGTCGAGCGCCCGGTCGACGGCGGCGGTGACGTAGCGCGGCAGATCGGGCCGCGCCTCGGCGAGCGGGACCGGCTTCTCCTTCACGATCTTCAGCAGGAGCCGCCCGATCTGCGTCTCCTCGAAGGGCGGGGCGCCCGTGAAGATGTGGTAGAGGACCGCCGCGGCGGCCCACAGATCCGCGGCGTCGGACACCGGCATCCCGCGGCAGATCTCGGGGCTCATGTACTCCGGCGTGCCGAGGATCAGGCCGTCCAGGGTCTGGAAGCTGATGGCGGTGTCGGGCTGCGTCAGCTTCGCGATCCCCCAGTCGAGGATCTTCAGCCGGAGCGAGCCCGACGGCGCGGGCGCGAGGAAGAGGTTCTCGGGCTTGATGTCGCGGTGGATGATCCCGCGATCGTGCGCGGCGCCGAGCGCCCCGAGGAGCTGGCGGCCGAGCTCGAGGGCCTCGCGCGTGTCGAGGCCGCGGTCGGCCATGCGATCGACGAGGAGCTCGCCCTCGAGGAGCTCCATCACGAGGTAGAGGTTACCCCCCTCGCCGGTGCCCGAGTCGAGGATGCGCACCACGGCCGAGTGCGCGATCTGCTGGAGCGCCTTGATCTCCCGCTGGAACCGCGCCGCGTGCCCCTCGGCGCTGCGTAGATGCTTGTGCAGCAGCTTCACCGCGACGCGCGCACGGGCCGGATCCTGGAGGTCGACCGCGCCGTAGACCGCCCCGCTCCCGCCGTGGCCGAGCAGATCCGTGAGCTCGTAGCGGTGGGCGATCCGCTCCCCGATCAGGTCCTGGATCGCCTTGCGCTCACGGACCTCGCTCTCCTCCTCGAACTCGAGCGCGAGCTCGTCGAGGTCTTCGAGCTTGAGGCCGTCGACGAGGGTATCGTGAGCTGCGCCCCCGCCCCCTCCGTCGCTCGGCTCGCCCATCGGCACCCCTCCCCTCGGCAGGCTCACTGCGCAGCCTACGTACATCGATGCGATCGGATCCCCCGATCTTCAAACCATGCTACAAGAAACCTCGGCAGATTGCCTAGTCACTGAATTGTACCGTTCTCGGTGGATGGCGAGCCGGCGAGTCGGCTCGTGCAACCGGGGCGAAGGATGACCGCGCCGCGCCCGGCGCTCGGCGCGCACGTCCAGGCGAGGCGGCACCTCGTCGGGGACGGCGCGCAGATCGTCCTCCACGACGCGCGGCGGGGGCGCCGGATGGCGGTCGGCGAGCGCGAGTGGCGGGTGCTCTCCGCGATGGACGGAACCCGGGATCGCGCCGGGCTCGCCCTCGCCGCCGGCGTCAGCGAGGCCGCCGTCGAGGCGTTCGCGACGCAGCTGGAGACGCTCGGGCTCTTGGCCTGTGACGAGGACGACGACGCGCCGCGCGCGCGCTCGGCCCGCGACGTCCCGGTCCGCACGCTGCCGGGCTACGGGCTTCGCTGCACCGGCGCCGGCGGGTGCTGCGGCCTCGTCGACAGCGTGCTGTTCACGCCGCTCGAGGCGGCGCGGGCGCGGGCCGCGGCCCCCGACGTCCTCGACGCCGGGGGCGACGAGGCGCGCGCGTTCCTCCCCGAGCGCGGCCTCGACCGAGCCCTCCTCGCGGTCGCGATGCGCGATGGCGCGTGCGCGTACCTCGACGACGCGGGGCGCTGCCGCGTGTACCCGGTCCGGCCCCACGGCTGCCGCACCTTCCCGCGCTGGCACGTGGACGTCGGCCACGAGATCCGCGTCGCCCCGCGGGTCACGTGCGCGTGCGAGCTCGAGCCCGGCGACGAACCGCTCACCGAGGCGCGCCGTGGTGGCGAGCTTCCAGAGGCGCTCTGGATCGACTCGCTCCCGCAGACCGTGCGGGTCGGCGAGGCGACGCGGTCCGGCGCCGACGCCCTCGCGTGGACGGACGCGCTCGCATGGGACGAGGACGTCGTCGCCCAGGCGATGGCCCATGCCGATGCCCTCGGCGCCGCGCCCTACGATCCCGCGGTCACCCGCGCGCGGCTCGACCGCGTGCTCGCCGAGCACGCCTGGCGCGGCCCTCGCGACCGGCTCCGGCGCGCGCTCGAGGTCCT
>JAYRVK010000497.1:0-1658 GCA_041918555.1 Sandaracinaceae bacterium | reverse complement strand
TCGTTGAAGGTGTGGAAGAACTCGTCCTCGGTCTTCGGCTTGCCCTCGAGGAACTGGACATCGTCGATCAGCAGGCAGCCGACGCCGCGGTAGCGCTCCTTGAGGTACGCGAGCTCGGGGTCGCGCTCGCCGGTCGCGTCGAGGATCGCGTCGTCGCCCGGCGCCTCGCGGCCGGCCTTGCGCAACAGCGAGATCGCGGCGCGCGTCGCGGTGACCTTGAGGAGCCCGCGCAGCGAGCCGCGCCCCGCGTAGCCAGCGATCTTCGGAGGATCGCCGACGAGGAGCTTGTGCCGCACCTCCTGGATCACCTCGTCGACGAGCGCGGGCCCGAGCTTCATCGCGGCCAGCGCCGCGCGCATCCCGTCGAAGTAGTGCGCCTCGAGCGCCCGCAACGCGACTTGCTCTCCCCGAGCGCACGCGAGCGCGAGCGCGACCTCGCGGATCGCCTCGGGAGAGAGCGCGTCGAGCTCGGGCTCGAGCCCCGCGAGCGCGCGGCAGAGCTCGGCGCGATCGACGCGGACCCCCTCGAACGCGCCCTCGGCGAGCGCGCAGGCGGCGGCGAGCCGCACCTCGAGCGCGTCGAGCGCCTGCGCGTCGGGGCGCGCGGCGAGGTACACCTCCGTGAGGGTCGCCATGGAGCCGACGATACCGCTTGAGCCGCGGGAGTGCCCCGAGGACGAGACGCTGCTCGCGATGGTCGAGGGGCGCCTGCGCGGCGCCGCCCTACAGAGCGTCGACTCGCACCTCGACGGCTGCGCGCTCTGCCGCGAGGCCATCGGCGTGCTCGGCTCGGGCCCGCGCGTGCGGCCCGAGCGCCTCGGGCGCGGCCACACGGTGGGCCGCTTCGTCGTGCTCTCCGCGATCGGCGAGGGCGCGATGGGCGTGGTCTACGCGGCGTTCGATCCCGAGCTCGAGCGCAAGGTGGCCCTCAAGGTGCTGCGCGCAGATCGCGGCGACGCCCGCGCGCGCGCGCGGCTCGTGCGCGAGGCGCAGGCCATGGCGCGGCTGTCGCACCCGAACGTCGTGACCGTGTTCGACGTCGGGACCGAGGGCGACGACGTCCACGTCGCGATGGAGCTCGTCGAGGGGACGAGCCTGCGCGAGTGGCTGCGCACGCCGCGGCGCCCCGACGAGGTGCTCGCGCTCTTCCGCGCCGCGGGGGCCGGGCTCGCCGCGGCGCACGCGGCCGGCCTCGTGCACCGGGACTTCAAGCCCGAGAACGTGCTGGTCGCGCCGGACGGAGCCCCGAAGGTCGGCGACTTCGGCCTCGCGACGGACGACGGTGAGGCCCCGGCGACCGCATCGGCCGACGCGCTCCCCGCGATCGCGCTCACGCGGACCGGCGCGCTGCTCGGCACGCCCGCCTACATGGCCCCCGAGCAGCTCGACGGAGAGCCCGCCGACGCGCGCGCGGACCAGTTCGCGTTCTGCGTGGCGCTCTTCGAGGCCTTGACCGGCGCCCGCCCCTTCACAGGCGACACGCTCGCCGCGCTGCGCGCCGCGATCGACGCGGGGCCGCGCGAGGCGAAGCTCCCGAGGGGCGTCGCGGCGGCGCTCGTCCGCGGCCTCCGCGCGGATCGCGAGGAGCGCTTCCCCGACCTCCCCGCGCTGCTCGAGGCGCTCCGCCCCGCGCCGCCCGCGCGCTGGCTATGGGTGGC
>JAYRVK010000496.1:0-7043 GCA_041918555.1 Sandaracinaceae bacterium | reverse complement strand
GAGTGCGACGACCCGGAGCGCCTGCTCCATGCGCTCCTCCGCCACGCGCGCGCGCTCGGCGACGCGGGCGAGGTCGGGCTCGCGACGCGCGTGCTCGAGAAAGCGCAGAAGATCGAGTCGGACCTTACCTCGCGCGTGCCCGACGAGTCGTCGGCCGCGTGGCAGGAGCGGCCGCAGCGCGCGGAGCTCCAGCGCGTCGCCGCGATGCTGACGACGGCCTGGACGCAGACGCGCCACGAGTCCGACCCGCCGCCGCGCGCGCTCACCGGAACGCACCGGCTGGCGCCGCAGCTGGCTGACGACGTCCGGCGCTGGCGCGAGCGGTACCCGAGCCTCGTCGGGCGCTCGGCCCCGATGACCGACATCTACTCGATGCTCGACAAGGTCGCGGCCGCCGACGCGCTGGTGCTCGTCCGCGGCGAGAGCGGCACGGGCAAGGAGCTGATCGCCGACGCGATCCACAAGAGCTCGCCTCGCCGGGGCAAGCCGCTCGTCAAGGTGAATTGCGCGGCGCTGGTCGAGACGCTCCTCCTCAGCGAGCTCTTCGGGCACGAGCGCGGCTCGTTCACCGGCGCGAACGCGCGGAAGAAGGGCCGCTTCGAGCTCGCCGACGGCGGGACGATCTTCCTCGACGAGATCGGCGACATCTCCGCCAAGACCCAGGTGGCGTTGCTCCGCGTGCTGCAGGAGCGCGAGTTCGAGCGCGTCGGCGGGACCCAGCCGATCAAGGTCGACGTCCGCATCGTGGCGGCGACGCACCGCGACCTCGAGGGGATGGTCCGCGAGGGCACGTTCCGCGAGGACCTCTACTACCGCCTGCGCGGCGTGTCGGTGGAGATGCCGCCCCTGCGGGCCCGCCTCGACGACCTGCCCCAGCTCTGCGAGTTCCTGCTCGGCCGCATCGCGGAGGAGCGCGGCGAGCCCGTCCGGCGGATGAGCCCCGAGGCGATCGAGTGCCTGCAGCGGCACCGGTGGCCGGGCAACGTGCGCGAGCTCGAGAACGTGCTGCGCTCGGCCACGCTGTTCGCCGACGGACCGTCGCTCGTGCCGGACGACTTCCGCGCCTTCGCGGAGAACTTCCAGCCGCCCGAGCCGACCGCGCCGCGCGGGGCGCATCCGGCGATCCCGCCCGCCGCGTCGGCGATCCACGGGGCGCCGCTCGAGGCGCAGCTCTACGAGCGGGTGCGCGACGGAGAGACGTCGCTGCTCGAGATGAAGAAGATCATGGAGCGCGAGTGCATCGTGCGCGCTCTGGGGGAGACCGAGGGGAACATCACGCGGGCGGCCGCGCTCCTCGGGATGAAGCGACCGCGCCTTTCGCAGCTGGTGAAGCAGTACGGGTTGGGCGGGAAGGCGGGATTCGAGGAATGATGAACCGTATCGTGAGGGGGCTCCTCGTCGCGGCCGCGCTGGCGGCCGGCGCGGGGTGCGTGGGGGCGCCGGAGGACTACGAAGGCGCGACGGGGTCGTCGGTCGCCGTGCCCGCGGGCACGCAGCCGCTGGCCCGGATCGGATCGAGCGCGTGGCTGATGGTCGCCGACTCGTGCGAGGACCGCATCCCGGGGGAGGTCGAGTTCCGGCTCGTCCGCGAGGGCGTCGTCGTGGCGCTCGACTCGCGCGGCATGCCGGTCTGCACCGACGAGGTCGAGGACGTCCAGGCCGAGCTCGTCGAGTCGGGCCGCGTCGCGGAGAGCCGCGCGCTCGGGGACTCGTACCTCGTGGCGGTGGGGATCGGGGTCCCGATCCAGCCCGGCGATCCGTCGCCCCAGCCGAGCACCGAGGCCTGCGAAGGCGTCCAGGGCGCGGGGAGCTCGCACGGGAGCATCCGAGAGGCGCCGGAGGACGAGGTGCAGCCCGGCGACCCCTCGCCGCAGCCGAGCACCCAGCCGACGCAGTGCCGCACGCAGACCCCCGGGATCTGAGGTAGCGCCTTCGTCGGCCGGGCGGGAGATGCGCTAGCCTTGGGCTCGGCGTGGATCTCCGAACTCAGACCTCGCTCGTCGCGGCCGTCCTCAGCTTCGCCATCGCGTCGACGGTGCTGCTGCGGGCGCGCCGCCGCCGCGTCCACTGGTTCTTCGCGCTCTTCGGCGCCACCGTCGGCGCCTGGTACCTCTCGACGTTCCTCGTGCGCTTCCTCGGCGAGGGGCCCGTGTGGGAGCGCCTCAACGTGGTGTGCGCGGTGCTGCTCCCGCTCAGCGCGGTACAGTTCTTCCGCACGTTCCTCCACCCCGAGTCGCGTCGCGCCACCCAGCTCCAGCGGACGGCATTCCTCCTCGCGCTCGGGATGATCGGCGCGAGCTTCACGCCGGTCTTCCACACCGCGACGTTCGCGGGGCTGATCTTCACGTACGTGTTCGTGCTCCTCGCCGCCGCGCTCGTGATGCTCTACCGCGCCGCGCGGAGCGCCACGTCGCGCTTCGAGCGCGCGCGGCTCACCTACCTCGTGGTCGTCCTCGCGCTCGCCGCGATCTTCACGCTCGCGGAGTACCTGCCCTACGCGGGCCTCGAGATCCCACCGGTCGGGGCGGTCCTCATCCTCGTCTTCCTCTACGTGCTCTCGCAGTCGATCCTGCGCTACCGGCTCCTCGACCTCTACGAGCTCGCGGGCCGCCTCACGCTGCTGACCGCGCTCTCGTTCACGCTCGCGGGGATCTTGTGGGTGCTCGTGTTCCTCGACCCCGGGCACTTCTTCCTGCACTCCGTGGTCGCCGCGCTCGTCCTCTTCCTGATCTTCGATCCGCTCCGTGCGCGGCTCGAACAGCAGATCGCGCTGTTCTTCCTGCGCGAGCGCTCGGATCTCGAGCGCCTCGTCGGCGAGGTGCGCGGCCAGCTCGCCCACACCCTCGCGATGGACGAGATGATCGAGGTCGTCATGCGCGGCCTCGGGAGCTCGCGCCGCCTCACCGACGCGAGCATCTACCTCCTCGACGAGCGCGGGATCGGGTTCGACCTCGGCGCGCACGTCGGCCGCGAGCCGATCGGCCGCATCGATCTCGCTCCGGCGCGGCCGCTCGTCGACCGGCTGCGACGCGACGACGGGATCGTCATCGAGCAGCTCGAGCGTGAGCTCGACGCGGCGCGCGAGCTCGGCGAGGACCTCGAGGTCCAGGTGCTCGAGGAGATCATCGCCACGCTCCAGGCGATGCACACCTCGGTGGTGGTCCCCTTGCGCGGGCGCGACGAGACGTACGGGCTCCTCGGCGTGCGCGACGACCGCATGCGCGACGCGTTCAGCCCGGAGGAGGTCCAGCTCCTGCGCGGGCTCGCGGTGCAGGCGTCGATCGCGATCGAGAACTCGCGGCTCTACGAGCGCCTCCGCCAGCGCGACCGGCTCGCGGAGCTCGGCGGGATGGCGGCCGGCCTCGCGCACGAGATCCGCAACCCGCTGGGCGCGATCAAGGCGAGCGCGCAGTTCCTCGCGGAGCCGGGCCAGAGCTCGGACGAGGAGGAGTTCCTCGGGATCATCGTCGAGGAGACGGATCGCCTGAACCGCGTGGTGTCGTCGTTCCTCGACTACGCGCGGCCGAGCTCGGGGGACGCGGCCCCGACCGACATCAACGCGGCCGTGCAACGTACGTTGACGATGCTCGGGCCCGACCTCGGCGACGTGGCGGTCCGCGTCGAGCTCGCCGAGCCGCTCCCGCGGGTCCGGATCGATCCCGAGCGCCTCCGTCAGGTCCTGATCAACCTCGCGCAGAACGCGGCGCAGGCGATGGAGGGCGAGGGGGAGCTCACCGTGCGCACGAGCGAGCGCACGCGACGGGAGCTCAGCGGGGAGACCAAGACGTGGGTGGAGGTCTGGGTCACCGACACGGGCCCCGGGATCCCTCAAAAGGTCTTGTCGAACCTGTTCGTCCCGTTCGTCACCACGAAGGACCGCGGGACGGGCCTCGGCCTCGCGATCTCGCAGCGGATCGTGAGCTCGGCGGGCGGCGACATCGAGGCGCGCAGCGCCGAGGGCGTCGGCTCGACGTTCGTCGTCCGCCTCCCCGCGGCCGAGGAGCGCGACGCCACCGGCGAGATCGCGCTCGCGGCTCAGAGATCGTCGAGCCCGCCGAAGGGGGCGAGCAGCGCGTCCGGCGCGACGATCCCGTCGGGGAGCGAGGGCCCGTCCGACTCGACGGTCGGCGGCGAGGTGCCCACGTCCCTCGCCACCAGCCGGTAGGCGCGCAGCTCGTCGCGCCCGAGGCTGTCGGCGGGGAGCCCCGCGTCGTCGAAGAGCTCCGCGTACGCGCGCATCGCCGAGCCCTCGCCGCGCTCGGCGGTCGCCTGCGGCAGGAGATAGTGCCAGCTCCCGCGGTGCTCGAACGCCACCCCGTGCGCGTCCGTGAAGACGCGCTCGACGAACGGCGCGGCCACGTCTCCGAGGGTCCCGTCCTCCTCGAGGAGCAGGACGCGGACCGTCATGCGCGGCAGCCGATCGTCGAGGTCGCCGCCCATCGCCTGCTCGCGCTCCGTCCAGCGCTGCCGCGCGACGGACGCCGCGGTCACGAGCGCGCGCGCGATCGAGCCCCCGCGCGCGGAGCGCCAGAGGCGCGGCCGGCCGCCCTGCTCGAGCAGGACCATCACCTCGACGTTGCGGCTCCGGCGCAGCGGCTCGGGGAACGCGCGCACGAGCGGCGTGCTGGAGCCGCCCACGAGCTGCCGCGCCGCGCGGGCGAGCACCTCCCCCATCGCCGGCTCGAGCCCGTAGACGCCGCCGCGCCGGACGTAGAGCGCCGCCGTCGGCGCGAGGTACACGCCGCGCAGGCTCTCCATGCTCGCGTAGGCGCGCAGGCGCGCCTCGAGCGTGCCCGGT
Source organism: Sandaracinaceae bacterium (assembly GCA_041918555.1). Lineage (GTDB taxonomy): Bacteria > Myxococcota_A > Polyangia > Polyangiales > Sandaracinaceae > JACKEC01. Next base: position 2,245 of record JAYRVK010000496.1, on the reverse strand, counting down.
TCTCCGGATCCGCCCGCGCCGCCGCGACCGTCGACGAGCACCCCCGCGATCCCGGCGGCGAGGAGCGCGCGATCGAGCGCGGCCTCGTCTCGGCCGGCGAGCGCGACGACGAGCCCCGGCACGTCGCGCGCCGGCACCAGCTCCGCGCCCTCGGCCTCGATGCGCAGGAGCTCGTCGTCCCCGCACACGGCGATGCGGCCCCGATCGCGCAGCTCGATCGCCAGCCCCTCGGTGCCGGGCACGCCGCGGCCGAGCCAGAGCGCGACCCCGGTGAGGCCCGCGAGCACCGCGATCGCCCCGATCGTCACGGGGATCCAGGTGCGCGAGGGCCCGCCGGCCAGGTGCGGAGGCGTCCGGCTCATCGTGGGTCCCCGTGATTAGCAGGCTCGCTGTCGCGGCGCCTCCGTGTTACGCGGAATGCGCGCCGTCGGCGCCTGGGTTCGTTCGTCACGCCTGATATGCGGGTCGCGCTCGTCACCGTCTACGCCCACGCCGGCTGCACGCTCAAGGACGTCGCCGGCGGCTATGGAACCGTCTTCGAGGTCGGCGATTCCTGGCGCGCGCGGATCCTCGAGCGCGCCAAGGCCCGCGTCGCAGACCTCCCGTCGCTGACCCTGGGCTACCTGGCCGCGCAGCTCGCGCGCGCGGGCCACGCCGTGAGCGTGCACGAGGTGCGAGGGGTCGACGCGATGCCGCCCGTCGACGCCGCGGTGATCCTGAGCTCGATGGTCGACGCGGACGCGGAGCGCGCGCTCGCGAGCGATCTCCGGCGGCGCGGCGTGCGCACCTTCGTCGTCGGCGCCTTCGCGAGCGCGCGGCCGGCGTTCTACGAGGACGCCGCCGACGCGGTGATCGTCGGCGAGCCCGAGGCGCTGGGCGCCGCGCTCCTCGACGCGCCCGACGGCGTCGTGCACGCGGGCGACGTGGCGGAGCTCGACGCCCTGCCCTTCCCGGACTGGTCCGCGTTCGACGTGGCGCGCTTCCGCTATGCGTTCCTCGGGCTTCGCGCCCCGACTCTGCCGATCGGCTCGGCGCGCGGCTGCGCGTACGGCTGTGGCTACTGCCCGTGGCGCGTGACCGCCCGCTTCCGCGAGCGAGATCCCGAGCTCGTCGCGCGCGAGGTCGGGCACCAGGCGCGCCGGCACGCCGCCCGCGGCTTCGCGTTCCGCGATCCGCTCTTCAACCTCGGCCGCGAGCGCGTGCTCTCCCTCGCCGCGGCGCTGCGCCCCCACGGCGTGCGCTTCAGCGCGGAGATGCGCGCCGACCGCCTCGACGAAGAGCTCCTCGGTGCGCTCGCGCGCGCGGGGCTGCGGAGCCTCGAGATCGGCGTCGAGACCGTCGACCGCGAGCTCCTCGCGCGCGAGAAGCGCAAGCCGCCCGAGGCCGCGCAGATCGAGGCCGCGGTTCGCACAGCGCAGCGGCTCGGCGTGCGCGTGATCTGCAACTTCATCCTCGGCCTCCCGGACGACGACGAGGCGACGATGGAAGAGACCATCGCGTGGGCGCGGCGCCTCGACTCGTTCGCGGTGCAGTTCACCGTCGCGACGCCGTACCCCGGGACGACCCTCGAGGGGCGCGTCCGATCGCTGCCGCTCGCGCCCAGCGAGCACACCGGGTTCCGCCCGACGTTCGCGCACCCGCGGCTCGGCGGCGCGCGGATCGCGGCGCTGCGCGAGCGTGCATACGTGCAACACTACTTCCGTCCGCGCTACGCCGCGCGCTTCCTCCGGCACGCGGTGCCCGCGCTCCTCGAGGACGCGCTCGACCGCGCGCGCGGTGACGTTCCGCACGCCTGACGCGACGCGTCAGCAAGAAACCGCTCGCGGCCCTCGCGCCGCGAGCTAGGCTCGCGAACCCCAATTTCCCGGGGTTTCGCGGAGGACGAGACGTGATCATCGGCGTACCGAAGGAGATCAAGCCGCGCGAGCACCGCGTGGGCATCAACCCCGGCGGCGTCGCGAGCCTCGTGCGGAGCGGCCACCAGGTCCACATCCAGGCGGGCGCGGGCATCGGCTCGGGCTTGTCCGACGCCGAGCTGAAGGCCGCGGGCGCGAAGATCGTCCCGAGCGCCGCGGACGCGTGGGCCGCGGACATGGTGATGAAGGTGAAGGAGCCCCTCGAGTCGGAGTACCAGTACTTCCGGCCGGGCCTGATCCTCTACACGTACCTCCACCTCGCGCCGCTCCCCGTCCTCACGAAGAAGCTGATGGACGCGCGCGTGCGCGCGATCGCGTACGAGACCGTC
>JAYRVK010000495.1:0-8129 GCA_041918555.1 Sandaracinaceae bacterium | reverse complement strand
GCACGATCGACGCGCATCGGCCTCCGCTCGATCGATTGCTCGACAGCCATTGACTTGAGTCTCCGCGCGGCGCTGCGCGCGCCCCTCCCCCCGCGCAGCGCGCGGGGCCCCCACGTGTGCCCGCGGCGCCCCTCCGCCGAGCAGCCCCTCGGGCTAGAAGGTGCAGGCCGGCATGCCGTCTTCGATCATCAGCCCGTCGCAGTTCGCGAGCCGGAAGGTCCCGGGAGACGTCACCGCCATCGCGTCGGAGCCCTTGGCGTGGACCTCGAGGCGCTGGAGCGGGTTCGCCAGGTTCTCGAGGTGCTGGCAGAAGATGTTGCCGCGCACCGTCGGGTTGCCGAGGTCGTCGCAGAACGTGACGTTCGAGATCTGACAGGGCTGCGCCTCGGTCGGGGTCCCCGAGCCGCAGGCGCCCGTGTGCGTGTTCGGGCCGTCGACGACGTTCACGACGCAGCTGCCGCCGCCCGCGCTCCCGCCCGCGAACGGGATGATCGCCTGGCGCACCGAGATCGAGAAGCCGCCGCCCTGCGAGGCGCTGAAGCTCAGCGTGCGCGTGCTGCCCTCGGCCTCGCTCACGATGCAGCTGAGGTTCGCGGTGCCGCCGACCTCGGGGCACGGGTCGCCGTTCGCGATGCCGCAGATGTCGCGGTTCGGGGCGGGCGTGCAGCCGCGCGTCTCCTCGCAGTCCGTGCCGTACTGGATGTCGGCGAAGAGCGCGCCCGCGTTCGGGTCGCCGCACGCGACGAGGAGAAGGCAAGCCAGGACCGTGGGGGTGACACGCATGATCATGGCCGGGAGGCTAGCAATCGGGACGGCGGCCCGTCCAACTCCGTGCGCGTGGAGTATCCTGTGCCTCGATGCGCGTCCTCCTCTGGCTCGGCTCCTCGATGGTGCTCCTCGCCTGCGGCGGTGGCTCGACGAGCGACGCGGGCGCCGGCCTCTCCGACGCCGGCGGCGCGGACGCGGCGACCGGGCGCGACGCCGGCCCGTCGCCCGGTGACGACGCAGGGCCGATGTCGACGGACGCCGGCTCCGACGCGGGGCCGATGTCGAGCGACGCGGGCTCCCCGTCCGCCGACGCCGGGACCGACGCGGGCCCGATTTCGCCGGACGCCGGCCGGGACGCGGGGCCTCCCGCCACCGACGCCGGCACGGACGCGTCGGCCCGCCTGCCCACCGGCACCTCTGGCTGCGCGTCGGATGCGGAGTGCGCCGACGGCGTGTGCTGGGACTTCAACGCGCACGACTCGCTCTGCTTCGGCACGGTGTGCTCGCTCGCCTGCGCGAGCGACCTCGAGTGCCAGGACGCGGCGCGCGCGGCGGGCGCCGGCTCACCCGAGCGCGCGTCCGGCGGGACGGACGCGGAGTGCGACTTCGTCGGCACGGGTCTCGGCCTGTTCGCGTGCGCGTGATGCGCGGCCCCGACGAGGTCCCGCTCCCGAAGCTCACGCTGGACCAGCTCTGGGCCGTCGCCGAGGTGCTGGGCCGGGTGACCGATCGCCAGCTCCGCCGCATGGGCCTCGACGCGCGGGCGCGCGCCGAGCTCGAGGAGGCCCACGAGGTGCTCGTGCAGCTCGTCGAGAGGGCGCCCGAGGAGGAGCTCGCTGCACGACAACTCGTCTTGCATTTGCGCCCGAAGGAGCCGGAGGAGCACGCGGCCAACGCGCGCGCGTTCGCGCTCGCCGGTCGATGGGACGACGCGATGACGGAGCTCGGTCGTGCGTTCCGCGTGCTCGCGCGGCTCGCGCCGCCTGGGCTCGAGCCCTTTCGCGCCGCGGACCTCGCGAGCTGGCTCGCGCGCGAGGCGCCAGAGAGCCCTGCCGCTCACGCCGCGCACTTCCTCCTCCGCGTGTCGAGCCACGAGCGCGGCACCTTCGACGCGCTCGAGGCGCTCCGGCGGTGGGACGAGCCGGATCGCAGGGCGTTCGCCGCGTGGGCCCGCGCGCCGTGGTTCGCCTGAGGCGCCTACCCGGCCAAGAGGGTGTCGATGAGGCGGGAGGGGGGCCCCGCGCGCAGCACCCTCGGCGAGCTCAGCGGCGCCAGATGTCGGCCGCGCGCTGGGCCACGATCGCGGAGGCCGCCGCGAACCGCGGGCTCGTGCGGAGCGCGGCGAGGAGGGGGCTGCGCGCCAGCCAGTCCGTGTCGATCAGCTGCGCCTTCGCGGCCTCTTCGATCTTCCCGAGCGCGTCCTCGGCGGCCCCGCCGGCGCAGAGCGACTCGGTCGCGAGCTGCAGCATGAGCATGCGGAAGCGCGGGTTCGGGGAGAACTGCGACGCGCGCTCCGCCGCGACGCGGCACTCCTCGAGGCTGGCCCGGCCGAGCGCGAAGCCCCACAGCGCGGCGAGGTACTTCGCCGGCCGCACGGGGAGCGCCACGAGCTCGTCGAAGATCGCCTCCGCGCGCTCCCGGTCCTCCGCGTAGAGCGCCCAGCGCAAGCGCGAGATGAGGATGGGGAGCGGCGGCGAGGGGAACGCGCGGGAGAGCGCCTGCGTGTGTCGCTCGACCCGCTCCCATTCGCCCCGCTGTGCCGCGTGGCGACCGAGCGCGAGGTGGCAGAGGTTGAGCGTGGGGTCGAGCTCGAGCGCGAGCTCCATCCGCTCGCGCCCTTCCGTCGAGCGGCCCGCCTCCATCTGGAGCTCGGCCAGGTACTGGTGCGCCTCGGGCATCGTCGGCGCGATCTCGAGGGCCTCCGCGCACGCCTGCGCCGCGGCGCGGAATTCGCCGAGCTGCGTCGCGAGCATGCCGCGCGCGAGGTGGGTCTCCGCGAGGCCGCCCGCCTCGCGCTCGGCGCGCTCGACCGAGCGTCTCGCGCGCTCGCCGCGCTCCGCGGGATCGCCCGTGTCCAGGGCCCACCACGCGCGGATGGCCGCGATCGCGTGCGCCGCCTTCGCCGGGGCGAAGTCCGGCGCGAGCGCGAGCACGCGCTCGAGCCTCGCGCACGACTCCTCCGCCGAGTACACCACGTCGCCGCGCAGGTCGCGGCGCGCGCGCAGGTAGAGCGCGAGGGCCTCGGGAGGGACCGAGTGGCGGTGGGCGCTCGCCGTGAGCTCGAGCCGCAGCGCCTCCGCGACGCGGCGGCCCATGGACTCTTGGAGCGCGAACACGTCCTCGAAGCGGCCGTCGAACCGCTCGCTCCAGAGCTGCACGCCGCCCGGATCGACCAGGCGCGCGGCGAGCCGCACGCGATCGCCGCCGAGCTGGACCGTGCCGTCGACCACCACGTCGGCGCCGAGCTCCGCGTGCATCCGCCCCGGATCGCGGTCGTCGGCGAAGCGCCGTGTCGCGCCGAGGGCGATCACCTTGAGCCCGCGCGTCTGCGACAGCACGTCGACGAGCTCCTCCGCCAGCCCCTCGCCGAGGTAGTCGTGCTCGGCCGCGCCGCGGTACACGAACGGGAGGATCGCGAGCGCGCGCGCGCCTACCGCGATCGGTGCGTACAAGCTCGGCGGGGTCGCGGTGTCCCCCATCGCGGGGCTGCGCTGCGCGAGGTCGGCGCGCACCTCCTCCGCGCGCTGCGGCCGGCGCTCCGGATCGGTCGCCAGGCAGCGCAGGATCAGGCCCGCCAGATCGTCGGGCACCCGCGCGAGCTCGCGCGGATCCTGCGGCGGCGTCGTGAGGCGCGCGAGCGCGATCGACATCGGCGTGTCGCCGCCGAAGGGCAGCGCCCGCGTCGCCATCTCGTAGAGGATCAGGCCGAGCGCGTACACGTCGCTCCGCGCGTCGGTGGGCCGGCCCGCCACCTGCTCGGGCGCCATGTAGTGCGGTGTGCCGATCAGCCCCGCCGTCTGCTTGGCGTCGGTGGCCGCCATCCGCGCGATCCCGAAGTCGGTCAGCACGACGCGGCCGTCCCGCGCGAGCAGCACGTTCGCGGGCTTGAGGTCGCGGTGGATCACGCCGGCCGCGTGCGCGGCCTCGAGCCCGGCCGCGATCGCCGCGCCGATCCGCTTCACCTCCTCGGGCGGCATCGGCCCGCGCGCCTCGATCGCGTCGTCGAGCGCCTCGCCGTCGACGAGCTCCATCGTCAGGAACGGGACGCCCGCGTGCTCGCCGAGATCGTGCGTCCGCGCGACGTTCGGGTGGGTGACCTTGCGCGCGACGCGGACCTCGCGGACGAAGCGCTCGTAGGCGCGCTCCGAGACGTGCGTGAGGAGCTTGAGCGCGACCGGCTCGTCGAGCTTGCGATCGTGCGCGCGGTAGACCGCGCCCATCCCGCCGCGGCCGATCAGCGCGTCGATCGTGTAGCGGCCGGCGACGAGCGTGCCCGGCGCGAAGACCGGCGATCCGCCCGGCTCGCCGTCGGCGGCGAACGTCTCGTCGTCGGAGTCGCCGCTCATCGCGCTCCGATGCTACTTCAGCGGGCGCTGCACGTGCTCCTTGCCGTCGAAGCGCAGGAGCGTGGGCTTGTTGTCGACGAGGGTGTGGAGCTCGACCGGACGCCGCCACACGCGCGCGATCGCGCGCAGGACCTCCTTGGCCCAGTCCAGGCGCAGATCCACGCCCTGGTGCTCGTGCGCGAGCAGGAGCTCGCCCCGGTTCTCGTGGTTCTTGTCGACCACGCGGATGAACGGCTGGCCCGCGTTGGTGAGCGAGAAGAGCAGCTTCTGCTTCACCTCGTGGAACTTCCGGGTCTCGATCTCGTAGCGGTCGTTGCGCTGATTGAAGCCGAACGTGTAGAGCTTCTGCGCGGCGACGAACTCGGGCGTGAGGAACTCGTCGATGAACGTCACGTCGTTGTAGAGCGAGCGCACCTCGAAGATCTTCTTGCGCCCGAGCCCGGTGCGCCGATCCCAGGCGTGCCGCGCCTCGAGCGACTCGCAGTCCTCCCACTCCTTGCCGAACTGCCCACGGTTCCAGCGCTCCTCGATGTGGCGGTAGAGCTCGACCCCGAGCTTGTACGGATTGAGCCGCCCCGACCCCGTCTCGAGCACCGACGCGTTGCGCTCCGCGTACTCGATGATCTCCGAGTCGTCCGAGAGCTTCTCCGTCATGAGCTTCGAATGCCAGAAGGAGTTGTGGTTGACGAACCCGCCCGCCGCGTACCTGTGGGTCTGTTCGACGGAGATGTCCCACACATCGCCCCGGCCGCGCACGATCGCGACGATCTCGTCTTCCCAGCGCTCGCGCTTGGGCTGCCGGCGCGCCGCGAGGTATGCGGCCAGCGCGGCGCGCTTGCGCGAGAGCCCGAAGCCGATTCGCTCCTGGAAATGAAGGGCCGACGTCCCCGTCACGTGGAGGTGCTGCGTGCCGTCGCGCTGCCGGCGCGCGCGAGACAGGATCCCGTAGTTGAGCAAGAGGAGCTGCGTCTGCGCGATCAGGTGATCGCTCGTGCTGGAGAGGATCACGCCCTGCTTTCCGGCATGGCCGTCGCAGTCGAAGTAGGCCGACAGGAAGGCTCGGACGATGGGCTCGGGCGAGCGCAGCACCGCCGCCGGGATCCGCTTCTCGCGCGCGCTCGGCCCGGTCGTGAGGCCGAAGGTCTCGACGAGGAAGTCGCTGAGCATCTCTGCGTGCGCCAGCACCCGCCACCGCCCGCCGTCGAGCTTCGTGCTCGGCCGCACGCCGAACGCGCGCACCAACAACTGCGCGAAGCGCTCCGCCTGCTCTTCGTCCCCGGTCGTCAGCCCGAGCTGACGCTTCTTGCGCGAGATGTGCCCGTCGCCGACGAGATAGCCGAGGATGGCGCCGAGGTCCTCGTCGAGTCGCGCAGGCACGCGGATCGCGCGGCGCTTGTTCATGGCCTGCGGCAGCCGCTGGTTCTCCTCGGCCGCGTACGGCTCGAGCGCATGGGCGACCGCGTCGGAGCGGCGGACGGCCGCGCCCGCGCGATGACGCAGCACGGTCCAGAGCGACACGTCGGCCCCCGCCGCGACGTCCTCGAGCGACACGCGCCGGGGCGGCGTCCAGTGGATGGGCACGACCTCGTTCGGCCAGAGGCCCGCGCCGCCCGCCACGCGCACGCGCTCGCCGACCGCGAGCGCATCGAGGCGCCGCCACGATCCGTCGGCCAGCATCACGCGATGGTTGGTCGAGCCCGTCAGCGCGAGCCCGCGGCGCGTGCGCACGGTGATCGTCTCGTGGTCGCGGATGACGTGTCGATCGTAGACGCGCCGGGCGGCATCGCCGTCCGAGACGTCGCGCGCACGCCCGGCGACCACCTCGCGCATCGGGACGAGCCCCGCGTCGCTGAACACCGGAGTATCCGGGTCCACGCAGGCCCAGCCTTCGTTCATGATCTTGGTCTGCATCTGGGGCCAGAAGTAGTAGGCCTCCCGGCGCACCACCGCGAGGAGGTCGCGCTCCCAGCGCTCGAGCGGGGCGTGGTCGAACAGGAACCCGAGCACGTCGCGGTCGGGGTGCTCGGGCACGCGCTTGGCGCGCTCCCGGTCCTGCTCCGCCTTCTCCCGCTGCTCGTCCACGAACGCTTGCGGGTTGATGTAGGACTCCATGTACTCGCGATCGACGCGCAGGAGCGCGAGCTCGAGCGCGTCGCCCTCCTCCGGCTCCTCCTCGCGGCGCTTCGGAGGGAGGAAGGGTTTCTGCGGGTCGATGAGGTTCTCGAGCGAGAGGCAGCAGTCGATGTACTCCTCGACGCGCTCGATCCCGACGCGGTCGGCCCAGCGCCGCACGATCGCCCCGTGGTTGGCCATCGTGTCGATCCACTTCCGGATCGGCGCGCCCGTCTGCTGCTCCGTGCCCTGGTCGGTCGCGCGGAACGAGAAGTTGTTCTTGAAGAAGTCGACGTGCGCGTACACGTGCGCCATCACGAGCTTCTGATCGACGAGGCTGTTGCCCTCGAGGAGATAGGCGATCGCCGGGCTGTTGTTGATCACCATCTCGTAGATCTTCGAGAGGCCGTACTCGCTGCTCTTCGCGAGCTGCTCGTACTCCATCCCGAAGCGCCAGTGCGGGTAGCGCACGGGGAAGCCGCCGTACGCCGCGAGCTCGTTCATCTGGTCGTACGCGACGACCTCGAAGATCGTCGGGAAGAAGTCGAGCCCGTAGCCGCGCGCGACCTCCTCGACCTGGAGCTGGATGTCGCGCAGGTACCGTGGGAGCCGCCGCGTCAGTCGGTAGGCGCTCACGTCACTTTCCCTTGCCGAGGAAGTCGCGGATGGAGCCGACGATCGCGTCGCGATCCCGGATCTCGCTCGTGATGAGCCGGTCGTCGTCCTTGAGGTGCTCGCGCAGGTCCTTGATGAACTGCCCCGAGCCGTAGGGGCTCTCGACCTGCCCGTAGCAGAACACGTTCGAGGCGGGCAGGAGCGACCTCTTCATGAGCTCGATGCACACGAGCGTGTCGTCGACGCTCCAGTTGTCGCCGTCGGAGAAGTGGAACGGGTAGATGTTCCACTCGGCCGGCGGGTAGTCGCTGTCGATCATCTGCGCGGCGAGCTTGTACGCGCTCGAGATCATCGTCCCGCCCGACTCGCGCGTGCGGAAGAACGTCTCGCGGTCGACCTCGCGCGCCACGGCGTCGTGGATGATGAAGCGCGTCTCGACGCCCTTGTACTGCTTCTGCAGCCACGCATCGATCCAGAAGGACTCGATGCGGACGATCTCCTTCTGCTCGTCCCCCATCGAGCCGGAGACGTCCATCATGTAGATGATCACCGCGTTGGCGACCGGCTCCTCCTCGGTCTTCCACGAGCGGTAGCGCATGTCGTCGCGCGTCGGGATCACGATGGGGTTCTTCGGGTCGTAGCGCCCCATCGAGATCTGCCGGCGGAGCGCGCTCTTGTAGGTGCGCTTGAAGTGCCGGAGCGAGTTCGGGCCGACGCGGCGGATGCCGACGTAGCGGTCCTTCCGATCGATGACCTTGGACTTGCCGCGGTTCTCGATGTTCGGGAGCTCGAGCTCCTCGCCGAGGATCTCCGCGAGCTCGTCGAGCGTGACGTCGACCTCGAGGACGTGCTGCCCCGCGTCTTTGCCCGCCTCGCCCTTTCCATCGCCCGGCTGCGGATCGCCGCCGACGGGATCGCCCTCGTCGCCGTCGCCCTGCCCGACGCCGCCCTTCTGCTTGTCCCCGTAGCGGAAGCGCGGGATGTCGATCTGCGGGATGGGGATGGACACGACGTCCTTCCCCTGCTTGCCCATCAGCTCGCCCTGCGAGATGTAGTGCCGGAGGTTCT
>JAYRVK010000494.1:0-3424 GCA_041918555.1 Sandaracinaceae bacterium | reverse complement strand
GCGCCCGCGCGCGACGACGAGATCGGGCGGCTCACGACCGAGTTCGAGCGCATGGTCGGCGCGGTCGCCGCGCGCGATCGCCAGCTCCGCGACGCCGCAGAGATCCTGCGCGAGCTCCAGCGCATGCAGGAGCAGATCGTCGCGGGCCTCCGCGCCGGCGTCCTCGTCGTCGACGCCGACGGCGTGCTCCGCACCACCAACCGCGCCGCCGAGGGGGTGCTCGGGGTCGGCGCCGGCGACGTCGACACGCCGCTCTCCGGCGTCCTCACGCGGCTGCCCGCGCTCGGGCCCGCGATCGAGCGCGTGGCGACCGGCGGGGAGCGCGCGTCGCTCGCGGCCGCGCCGTACGGGGAGCGCCTCGTCGACGTGCTCGTCACGCCCTTCGGGACCGACGAGCGCGAGGACGGACGCCGGGCCGTCCTCGTCGTCGCCGACGACGTCACCGACGAGCACAAGACCAAGGCGCGCCTCATCCAGACCGAGCGCCTCGCGGCGATCGGGCGCATGGCCGCGCACGTCACCCACGAGGTCCGCAACCCGCTCTCGAGCATCGGCCTCAACGTCGAGCTCCTCGAGGAGGAGCTCGAGGGCATGCCGCCCGAGGCGCGCTCGCTCCTGCGCTCCATCCAGCGCGAGATCGATCGGCTCACCGAGATCACGGAAGAGTACTTGCGCCTCGCGCGCCTCCCGATGCCGCGCCTCGAGCCCGAGCGGCTCGGCGACATCGTCGAGGAGGTCGGTCGCTTCGTCGCGCGGGAATTCGAGACCTCGGGCCTCTCGCTGGCCGTCGCCGTGGATCCCGAGCTCCCCCTCGTCGCCGCCGACGAGTCGCAGATCCGGCAGGCGCTCCTGAACCTCTTGCGCAACGCGAAGGACGCGATGCCGGCCGGTGGCGCGGTGCAGCTCGCCGCGCGCCGCGCGCCGGGAGGCCTCGAGATCGTCGTGCGCGACCGCGGCGAGGGGATCGCGCAAGAGGCGCGCGTCCACCTCTTCGACCTCTTCTACTCGACCAAGGAGCGCGGCACCGGGCTCGGCCTCCCGCTCACGCAGCAGATCGTCAGCGCGCACGGCGGCACGATCCGCTGCGAGGACGCCGAGGGCGGCGGCACGGTCTTCACGATGTGGTTCCCCGAGGCGCGCCCCGAAGACGCGGGGCGCGAGGTGGCCCTGGGTCCCGAGTAGTGATAGCTCGTGAGCCCTCATGGCCACGCGCAGCGACGGGCGGAGCAGCGACGCTCCCAGGAAGGTCACGATCGAGACGGGGGTGCAGCGCTTCCCCGAGGGCTCGGTCCTCTATCGGTGCGGCCACACCACCGTGCTCGTCGCGGCGTCGATCGAGGACGCGGTGCCGCAGTGGATGAAGGGCAAGGGCGCGGGGTGGGTCACCGCGGAGTACGAGATGCACCCGCGCAGCAACCCCTCCCGCCAGCGGCGCGCGCGCGGCGGGCACATCGACGGTCGGAGCTCCGAGATCCAGCGCCTGATCGCGCGCTCGCTCCGCGCCGCGGTCGACATGAAGAAGCTCGGCGAGCGGATGATCACCGTCGACTGCGACGTGCTCGACGCCGACGGCGGCACCCGCACCGCCTCGATCACCGGCGGCTTCGTCGCGCTCGCGATCGCGCTGGACCACCTGCGCAAGCAGGGCCTCGTCGCGCCGGGGGTGATCCGGCGCGAGGTCGCGGCGATCAGCGTGGGGATGGTCGGCGGCAAGCACCTGGTCGACCTCTGCTACGAGGAGGACTCGAACGCGGAGGTCGACCTGAACGTCGTCGCGACGGGCCCCGACGAGGTCGTCGAGGTGCAGGGCACCGCGGAGGGCGCGCCGGTCCCGAAGGCCGACTTCGATCGCCTGCTCGATCTGGGCCTGTCGGCGATCCCGACGCTGGTCGCGCGCCAGCGCGAGGCGCTCGCCGCGTGCGGCGTCGACGTGGCGCGCCTCAAGGCATGAGGGTCCTCGTCGCGACGCGCAACGCGGGCAAGGTCCGCGAGCTCGCGCGGCTCCTCGCCGACGTCGAGGGCGTGGAGCTCGTGGGGCTCGACGCGTTCCCCGACCTCGCCGACGTCGTCGAGGACGCCGACACCTTCGAGGGCAACGCGATCAAGAAGGCGCGCGAGGTCGCGCGCGCGACGGGCCTGCCGACGATCGCGGACGACAGCGGCCTCGTCGTCGACGCGCTCGGCGGCGCGCCCGGGGTGTTCTCGGCGCGCTACGCGGGCGCGCACGGCGACGACGCGGCCAACAATGACAAGCTCCTTTGCGATCTCGAGCACGTGGCCGACGTGGATCGCACTGCGCGCTTCGTGTGCGTGCTCGCGTTCGCCGATCCCTCGCGCGGCGAGGAGGTCCCGGTGGTGCGCGGGACGATCGAGGGCCACGTGCTGCGCGCGCCGCGCGGCGCGGGGGGCTTCGGCTACGATCCCCTGTTCCTCCCGCGCGGCGAGACCCGCACCACGGCGGAGATGCCCGCGCACGAGAAGAACGCGATCTCGCATCGCGCGGCGGCTTCGCGGAAGATGCGCGAGGTGCTGCGCGAGCACCTCCTCACGAGGCGTCGATGACGAAGAAGCGCGAGCCGATGAAGGAAATGACGGTCGAGTCGGAGAGCTACCGGCTCTACTATTGGCCCGGGGTCCCCGGCCGCGGCGAGTTCGTCCGCCTGATCCTCGAGTACGCGGGCGTCCCGTACCTCGACGTCGCGCGGCTGCCGCGCGAGGCGGGCGGCGGCGTCGAGCGCGTGCTCGAGATGCGCCGCGGCGACGTCGCGGGGTGCCCCCGTTCGCGCCGCCGATCCTGCGCGTCGGCGATCTCGTGCTCGGCCAGACCGCGGTGATCTGCGACTTCCTCGGGCGCCGCTTCGGGCTCTGCCCGAACGACGAGCGCGGCCGCCTCGCGACGCTGCAGCTCCAGCTGACGATCCTCGACGTGGTCGACGAGGTCGAGGACACGCACCACCCCGTCGCGCTCTCGAAGTACTACGAGGACCAACGCGCGGAGGCGGCGGTCGCGGCCAAGTCCTTCGTCGCCGATCGCCTGCCGGCGTGGCTCGGCTACTTCGAGCGCGTCGCGGAGCGCTCGAGCGGCGAGTGGCTGCTCGGCGCGCAGCTCTCCTACGTCGACCTGAGCCTCTGGCACCTCGTGGGCGGGCTCCGCTACGCGTTCCCGCGGGCGATGGAGCGGCAGCGCGCGCCGCGGGTGTACGCGATCTGCGAGCGTGTCGGCGCGCGGCCGAGCGTGGAGCTCTACGTGAACAGCGAGCGGCGGCTGCCCTTCGGGGAGCAAGGTATCTTTCGATACTACAGCGAGCTCGACTTCGAGGGGTGAGCGGGCTCGGGTCAGATCCCGATCCGGCCCACGAACACGCCGCCCCAACCGCCGATCGCGGGCCAGTAGTCGAAGTCCGCCGTGAAGCCGACGATCGCG
>JAYRVK010000493.1:0-4377 GCA_041918555.1 Sandaracinaceae bacterium | reverse complement strand
GGAGCATCGCGGCGGACGAGAGGCCCTCCGCGATCGTCGTCGCGCGCTCGCCGTCGTGGAGGCGCAGGGCCACGCCGAGGTCACGCGCTTCCGCGAACGCGAGCCGCGAGCCATCCGTCCCGAGCGAGAGCACCTCGGGCGCGAGCATCCGCCGCCGCCCGTCGGGCCACACCTGGTAGAGCCGCCGCGCGGGATCGATCAGCGCCGCGCCGTCGCGCCAGCGCGGGACGAAGTCCGACGCCTCGACGTCCACCGGCGTCAGCGATCCGTCCGCGCCCTCGAACGCCACGCGCCAGCGCGGCCGTGCGTCGAGGCCCTCGCTCGCGTCGTCGAGGGCGACGAGCGCCGGCGCTCCCGCCAGCGGCGCGGAGGTCGGCGTCGCGGCCGTGCAGCCGAGGCAGAACAGGGAGAGGAGCACGGCGCGCATCGCGGGTACAGCGTACCGCGTGATCGCGCGAGGCAGGAGGGCGGGGTCCGTCAGAGCTTCATCGGATCCCACCGGCGGCCGCGGCGCGGCCGAGCTGGCCGAGGCAGTCGTAGGCCGCGTACTTGTAGCTCTCGGCGAGGGTCGGGAAGTTGAAGACCATGTCGATGAACACGTCGACGGTGCCGCGGCACTGCATCACGGCCTGCCCGATGTGGACGAGCTCGCTCGCGCGCTCGCCGATCACGTGCACGCCGAGCACCTCGCGCGTCTGCGCGTGCACGACGAGCTTGGTGATGCCCTCGACGTCGCCGGTGATGCACCCGCGCGCGTTGTCCTTGTAGAGCGCGCGCCCGACCACGCACGGGATCTGCTCGGTGCGGCAGCCGTCCTCGGTCTTCCCGACCGCGCTCACCTCCGGGATGGTGTAGATGCCGAACGGGAGGAGGTTCGCGACCGCCTGCTTGTATGCGAACCCGAACGCGCGGCAGATCGCGACGCGGCCCTGCTCCATCGACGTCGACGCGAGCGCGGGGAAGCCGATCACGTCGCCCGCCGCGAGGATGTGCGGGACGCTCGTCCGGTACGCCTCGTCGACCACCAGGTAGCCGCGCGGGCTCGGCGTGATCCCGGCGCGCTCGAGCCCGAGGTCCGCCGTACAGCCCTCGCGGCCCGCCGCGTAGAGGAGATCGTGCGCGACGACCTCGACGCCCTTGCTCAGCGTGACGCGGATCGAGTCGCCGTCGCGCCGCACGTTCGACCACTTCGCGCCGAGGTGGAGCTCGATCCCGAGGTGGCGCATCGCGGCCTCGAGGCGCGCGACGATCTCGTGGTCGAGGAACGGGAGGATCCGGTCGCGCGCGTCGACGAGGATGACCTTCACGTCGAGCGCGGCGAACATGCACGCGTACTCGCAGCCGATGACCCCACCGCCGAGGATGATCATCGACTCGGGCAGCCGCTCGATCCCGAGGATCTCGTCCGAGTCGTGGATCTGCGGATCCGGGAAGTCGATGTCCGCCGGCTGGCAGGGCTTGCTGCCCGTCGCGATCAGGAAGAACTCGCCGCGGATCCGGCGCCCGTCGACCACGACGGTGTGCGCGTCGACGAAGCGCGCGTGCCCGGTCACGTACTCGACGCCGTGGCGCCGGTAGTTCTCTCGGATCCGAGACGACTCCATCGCCGCGATCTCGTCCTTGCGCTGCATGAGCAGCGGGACCTTCAGGTGGTGGTCGAGCTCGAGGGTCACGCCGTAGAGGTGCCGGCTCTTGTGGCCGGACACGTAGATCGCGGTCTCGCGGAGCGTCTTCGAGGGCAGCGTCCCCGTGTGCACGGCCGCGCCGCCGGGCTCGCGCTCCTTCTCGACGACGAGCACCTTCTTCCCGAAGTACGCGGCCTGCGCGGCGGCCTTCTCGCCCGCGGGGCCCGAGCCGATCACCACGAGGTCGTACGACGCATCGGTCACCGCGCGAGCATATACTGGCCCCGTGGTGCGGTGGGTCGCGCTCGCGGGGATCACGGCGCTGCTCGGGGCCTGCGAGCCCGGCACGGGCGTGCTCGTCGTGCAGCTGCGGAGCGATCTCGTGGCCGGGATCGAGGTCGACGAGGTCGTCGTCTCGGTCGACGGAGCGGAGCGCGCGCGCCGCGCGATCGCGATCGGGGACGACCTGCTCGCGGGCATCGTCGCGGCCGAGGTGCCCGCCCTTCCCTCGGGGCCGCACCGCGTCGAGCTCGCCCTCGCGCGCGCGTCCTCTCCCGTCGCCTCGCAGACCACCGCGGTCTCCGTCGCCGCCGCGACCTCGGTCACCGTCGTCGTCACGCGCGAGCTCGACCCGCCCGGCGAGGAGATCGTCGAGACGACGTTCACGGTGGCGCCGTGACGCGCGCAGCTCCGTTTGCGATCGTGCTCGCGCTCCTCGTGGCGTCCGTCGCGCACGCGGGCCCGACCGAGCTGATCGGCGCGCCCGCGCCCGAGGTCCGCGCGCGCGCGCTCGAGGACGAGCGCGAGATCGGCCTCGACGCGTACCGCGGCCGCGTGGTGGTGCTCGCGTTCGTCGCGACGTGGTGCGGCGCGTGCCGGCGCATGGCCCCGACGCTGGACGCGCTCCAGCGCGAGCACGAGGCCGCGGGCCTCACCGTGCTCGGGCTCACGCACGAGCGGCGCGATCGGATCCGCGCGCACGTCGCGCAGCGCGCGCCGCAGATCCCGTGGCTCCAGTGCACCGGCAGCACCGCGGTCCGCTACGGGGCGACCGCGCTGCCGACCCTCGTCGTGGTCGGGCGAGACGGCCGCGTTCGCGCGGCCTACCAGGGCGGGACCGACGACATCGCCGAGCGGCTCCGGCGCGCGGTGCGCGCGCTCCTCTGACCCCGGGCGGGGACCGGCCACCCGCGCAGCCACCGGCGCCTCGAGCCGCCAGGTCGTGGACCTCGGTTCCACCCTGCTCGCGCGCGGGCACGGGAGATGCCCTGCGCGGGCTCGTTTGCGCGGGACCGTGGGGGATCCCGCTCTTGAGAGAACCCCAACCCGAACGAAGAAACGAAGGAATCTCCCATGAGGCTCGACATCCGTACGCTCGCTTGCATGTGCGCCCTCACCGGCGTCGCCGGTTGCGCCGTCGACATCGACAAGGGCGCGGTCGACACCGACGACCTCGGCCTGACCGGCACCGGCGCCGCCGACAGCGCGCGCTCGCCGACGCCGATCGGCTTCAACGAGCGGGTGCACGACTCGCTGACGCGCTCGAACGCGATCGACTACTACGTGCTCGAGGGCGGCTGCGCGGACGCGTTCGTCGACCTCGCGAGCCGCGAGGGCGGCGACACGTACCTGCTCGTGTACGAAGCCGACGGTCCGCGCTGGGACCTGGTCGACGTCAACGACGACTGCCGCGGCTCCACGAACAGCTGCCTCGAGCGGTCGTTCGACGCGGGCACGCGGTACCTCATCGCCGCGTCGTCGTACGAGTACCTCGCGCGCCGTCGGCGCCCGTCCTTCTCGTACGAGCTCGAGGTGGTGTGCCGCGACACCGCGGAGGCTCCGTCCTGCGGCTCGCGCGGTCTCCCGCCGTGCGCCGAGGGCACCTTCTGCGACTGGCCGAGCGACGGCGTCGCGTGCGGCGCGGCCGACGGCCCCGGCACCTGCCAGCCGATCCCCACGATCTGCACGCGCGAGTTCGCGCCGGTCTGCGGCTGCGACGGCGTGACCTACTCGAACGAGTGCAGCGCGCACGCCGCCGGCGTCGACGCGGCGAGCTCCGGCGAGTGCCCGCGCGCGGGCCAGGGCGTCGGCGAGACCTGCGGCGGCATCGCGTCGCTCGTGTGCGAGGAGGGCCTCGAGTGCGACTACAGCGGCAACGTCGGCTGCGACATCGCGGACGTCGCGGGCGTCTGCCGCACCGTCGAGGACCGGATCTGCACGGCGCTCTACCGTCCGGTCTGCGGCTGTGACGGCCGGACCTACAGCAACGACTGCCACCGCATCGGGGCGGGCGTCGCGCTCGACCACACCGGCGACTGCACCACCAGCGGCCGCGGCGAGGGCGAGCTCTGCGGCGGCATCGCGGGCTTCGTCTGCGACGAGGGCCTGCGCTGCGACATGAGCGCGAACCTCTTCTGCGGCGCCGACCTCGCGGGCACCTGCACCTCCACGGTGCTGTTCTGCACCGCGCACTACTCGCCGGTCTGCGGCTGCGACGGCCTCACCTACGGCAACGACTGCATCCGCCGCAACGCGGGCGCTCCGCTCGATCACACCGGCGAGTGCGCGCGCACCGACGGCTGAGTCTTCCGGGGGCGCGGCGCGCCCCCCCACCCGCGCGGGGGGGGCGCGCCCCCGCCCCCCCCCCCCCCCCCCCGGCCGCGTCTAGTGAGACAGCTCTGACGCCCTAAGTCGCGTCCCTTGCCCCGCGCCGGTCGCGGCTTGTGAGACGGCTCTGCCTCCACAGGGCAAT
>JAYRVK010000492.1:0-8294 GCA_041918555.1 Sandaracinaceae bacterium | reverse complement strand
GTCGTCGGCGACGATCTTCCCCTCGTGGATGATCAAGACGCGTCGACAGGTCTTCTGGACCTCGTCGAGGTTGTGCGTCGAGAGGATGACCGTGCGGACCTCGCCGATGTGCTTGATCAGCTCGCGGATCTCGGCGGCCTGGTTCGGGTCGAGGCCCGACATCGGCTCGTCGAGGATCAGGATCGGCGGCTCGTGGATCAGCGCCTGCGCGAGGCCGACGCGCTGCTTGTAGCCCTTGCTGAGCTCCTTGATCGTGCCGGCGATCTTCGCCTCGAGCCCGACCTCCTCGATCACCTCGAGGACGCGCTTCTCGGCCTTCTCGCCCTTGAGCCCGCGCATCGCGGCGACCCAGTCGAGGTACTCCTTGACGAGCATCTCCTGGTAGAGCGGCGTGCTCTCGGGCAGGTACCCGATCGCGGCGCGCGCGCCGATCGGGTCGTCCCAGATGTCGCAGCCGGCGACCTTCGCCGTGCCCGTCGAGGGCGCGATGAAGCAGGTCAGGATCCTCATCGTGGTGGACTTCCCGGCGCCGTTCGGGCCGAGCAGGCCGAGGATCTCGCCCTTGCGGAGCTCGAAGCTCGCGTTCTTGAGGGCGACGAAGGATCCGTAGCTCTTCCCGAGGCCGCGGGCCTCGATCATGACGTCGCTCATAGAGGGAGCCTTTCCTCACCGTGAAGCGGGCGCGGACGATAACCGTCGTCGCCCGCAAGTCAAGGCGTTCCGAAGGGCCACGAACAGAGGGATTCCGAGGATATTCCCCCGGAATTCAGGAGGCGCTAATGTCGGATAGTTGCCTACGTCTCGGTACGTCGTGCCACCATGAGGCGTGCGCTGCCCGCTCGTCCTCGCCGTGTCGCTCTCGCTCTGCGCCGTCGCGCGGGCACAGGAGCCGGCCGAGCTCGTGCCCGACGCGCCAGAGACGGACTGTCTCGACGCGGTCGCGGCGAGCCTCGAGCCGCGGGTGCCCCCCCCCATCGCCGAGCCGCTTCGCGCGCCGGCCGGGGTGCCGTCCGGCCGCGCCGTCGCGGCCCTCGATCGCGCCGGGTGCTTCGCGGTGCTCGAGGCCCACGAGGTGCCGTTCCACCCCCTCGAGCCCGAGGCCGCCGAGGGTGTCGGAATCCCGATACGGCTCGACGGGCCCATCGCTGGGATCCGGGTGGCGAGCCGGGGCCACTCGGAATTGCACGAGATCCTCGACTGTCGGCTGGCCGTCGCCGTGCTCGCGTGGTCCCCTGTGCTGCGCGCGGCGGGGGTGCGCGGGCTCCTCCACTACTCCGTCTTCCGACCGGGGGCGCGGGTCGCCTCGACCGGGCGGCGCTCGGGCCACGCGGCGGGGCTCGCCATCGATCTCGGGGTCTTCGAGATGGAGGACGGCGCCGCCCTCGACGTCTTGGCCGCGTGGGAGTCGCGCGCGCGGGGCGCGCCGCCCTGCGCCGGTGAGCACGCGGAGGGCCCCGCGTCCGCGGCGCTGCGGCGAGTCGTCTGCGCGGTCGCTGCGGCCGAGCTCTTCCAGGTCGTGCTCACGCCGCACTTCGACGCCGCGCACGCGAACCACCTCCACCTCGAGCTGCGCGAGGGGGTGCCCTGGCAGTTCGTCCGGTGACTTGCGCTACGCTGTGATCCCAGAACTCCGGGGGTAGTCCGTGCACCATCGACGTCTCCTCGCCCTCTCTGCGCTCGCGGCGCTCTCCGCGCCGGGCTGCGGCCGCACCGAGCTCGACACGTACGCGGACCGGCGCGAGCCGAGCCTCGACGCGGGCACCCGCTGCGGCTCCGACGCGGAGTGCGACGACGGCCTCTTCTGCAATGGCAACGAGACTTGCGTGGGCGGGAGCTGCTTCCCCGGCGCCGCCGTCGCGTGCGACGACCTCGTCGAGTGCACGGTCGATGCGTGCCTCGAGGCGACGCGTGCGTGCCAGTCGACGCCGGACCCGTCGCTCTGCCCGCCGGGCTCGATGTGCATCCCCGGCGTCGGCTGCGAGGGCGTGCCCTGCGGCACCGACGTCGACTGCGACGATCGCCTCGTGTGCAACGGCGCGGAGGTCTGCGTCGGCGGGGTCTGCGCCGCGGGTCCGCCGCCGCTCTGCGAGGACGGCATCGACTGCACCACCGACGAGTGCAGCGAGGAGGCGGGCGGCTGCGTGTTCTCGCCCAACGACTCCGTCTGCGACGACCGCGTGTTCTGCAATGGCGCCGAGCGCTGCATGGCCGCGATCGGCTGCCTGCCGGCCATGCCGCTGGTCTGCGACGACGGGACGGCGTGCACGCTCGATCGCTGCGATGAGCCCACGCGCGCGTGCCTGCACACGGGGGCCGACGCGGACGAGGACGGCTTCTTCGACGCGGCCTGCGAGGGCGACGACTGCGACGACACGCGGCGCAACGTGAACCCGGCGGCCCGCGAGCGCTGCACGAACCTGCGCGACGACGACTGCGACGGAGCCGCCGACTGCGGCGACGACGACTGCCTCGGCGACCCCTCGTGCGGCTGCGTGCCCGCGCCGGAGCGGTGCGTCGGCGGGCTCGACGAGGACTGCGACCTGCTCGTCGACTGCGCCGATCCCGAGTGCGCGATGGACCCCGCGTGCGCGATGTGCCAGCCGTTCGAGAACTGCCGGACGCGCGGCGACGACGACTGCGACGCCCTGATCAACTGCGCCGACCCGGACTGCACGTTCGACCCTCTGTGCATGGGCCCCTGCGATCCGTTCGAGCTCCGCTGCTCGGACAGCCGCGACGACGACTGCGACTCGCTCGTCGACTGCGCCGACGCGGACTGCGCGGCCGATCCGTTCTGCACGACGTGCCAGCCCTTCGAGATCGTGTGCAACGACGAGCGCGACCAGGACTGCGACGGGGCGATCGACTGCGACGACTCCGACTGCTTCGGGAGCCCGTTCTGCCTCGGGCCGTGCCTCCCGCTGGAATTCACCTGCGACGACGGCTTCGACGAGGACTGCGACGGGCGCGTCGACTGCGACGACCCCGAGTGCTTCATGGATCCGCTCTGCATGGGCCCGTGCCTGCCGAGCGAATTCGCCTGCGCCGACGGGAACGACGACGACTGCGACGGGCTCACCGACTGCGCGGACCCGGAGTGCTTCGGCGATCCGGCGTGCACGATGTGCCTGCCCTTCGAGGTCGACTGCACGGACCGCCGCGACGAGGACTGCGATCGCGCGATCGACTGCCGCGACTCGGACTGCTTCGGCGATCCGTCGTGCGGCGTGTGCTCCTCGAGCGAGCTCGTGTGCGACGACCTGCGCGACGACGACTGCGACGGGCTCGCGGACTGCGCCGACGACGACTGCGTCGCGGACCCGCGCTGCTGCGCGCCCTCGCCCGAGGTCTGCTTCGACGGCGTCGACAACGACTGCGATCTGCGGCCGGACTGCGTGGACCCGGACTGCACCGCGCACCCGACGTGCTGCACGGCGACCCCCGAGGTCTGCGACAACGGGGCGGACGACGACTGCGACGGGAGCGCCGACTGCTCCGACGCGCGCGACTGCGCGGACGACCCCGCGTGCCGCATGTGCGAGCCCGAGATCTGCGTCGGCGGCCTCGACGAGGACTGCGACGCGCTGAACGACTGCGTGGACCCGGACTGTTTCGCCGACCCGCGCTGCGCGAGCTGCGTGCCGACCGCCGAGCGCTGCCGCGGCGGCGGCGACGAGGACTGCGACGGCTTCATCGACTGCGACGACTCGGACTGCGCCGCGGTCCCGCGCTGCGCGGTGTGCACGCCGACCCCCGAGGTCTGCGACGACGGGAGCGATCAGGACTGCGACGCGCGGATCGACTGCATGGACGGGGACTGCGCGCTCGATCCGGCGTGCCGCGTCTGCGAGCCCGAGGTCTGCACCGACACGATCGACAACGACTGCGACCACCGCGCGGACTGCTCGGACTCCGACTGCGCGATGGACCTCGCGTGCGCGATGTGCGCGCCCGAGCTCTGCCGCAACGGGCGCGACGACGACTGCGACATGCTCGAGGACTGCGACGACCCGGACTGCAGCCGCGATCCGGTGTGCTTGCCGTGCGGCCCGACCGAGCTCTGCCGCAACGGGCGCGACGACGACTGCGACGGGCGCACCGACTGCGACGACGCGGCGTGCGCGGGCACGCCGCAGTGCATGGCGTGCGCGCCCTTCGAGATCAGCTGCAACAACGGGATCGACGAGAACTGTGACGGCCTCGCGGACTGCGACGATCCGCTCTGCACCTTCGATCCGGTGTGCCTCACGGGCTGCTCGATCAGCGAGGCGATCGGGGACTGCCGCAACGGGCGCGACGACGACTGCGACGGGCCGACCGACTGCATGGACTCGGACTGCGCGAGCACGCCGGTCTGCATGTTCTGCGCGCCGTTCGAGCT
The DNA here is from genome assembly GCA_041918555.1 of Sandaracinaceae bacterium. Lineage (GTDB taxonomy): Bacteria > Myxococcota_A > Polyangia > Polyangiales > Sandaracinaceae > JACKEC01. Next base: position 3,913 of record JAYRVK010000492.1, on the reverse strand, counting down.
CTGCGACACGGGCGTCGACGAGGACTGCGACCTGCTCGTCGACTGCGACGACCCCGAGTGCGCGTCGCAGCCCTCCTGCGGCGCCTGCACGCCGAGCGAGATCGACTGCGGCAACTCGTTCGACGACGACTGCGATGGGCGCGACGACTGCGACGACCCCGACTGCGTGGGCGATCCGGCGTGCTGCTTCCCGTCGATGGAGATCTGCATCGACGGGATCGACAACGACTGCGACGGCCGCTTCGACTGCGACGACCGCGACTGCCGGCTCTCCGAGGCGTGCTGCCGGCCGTCGCCCGAGGTCTGCGGCGACGGGGCCGACAACGACTGCGATCTGCAGATCGACTGCGCGGATCCGGACTGCGTGACCGTCCCGGGCTGCTGCACGCCGACGGGCCCCGAGGCGTGCTTCAACTTCGCCGACGACGACTGCGACGGGATGGCGGACTGCGCCGACCCGGACTGCGCGGGCGACCCCTCGTGCTGCGTGCCGAGCCCCGAGGTCTGCGACGATCGGCGCGACAACGACTGCGATCGTCGGCGCGACTGTGCGGACGCGGACTGCTTCGGGGCGCCGGTGTGCGGCGGCGATGGCGGCGTGCCCGGCGACGGCGGAGTGGTGTGCATCCCCGCGGAGGGCCGCCTGAACACCTGCACCGATGGCCTCGACAACGACTGCGACGGCCCCGCGGACTGCCCCGATCCCGACTGCACGCCGTTCCCCGGCTCGGTGGACGAGTGCTGCAACGGCGTCGACGACAACGGCAACGGCCTCGCCGACGAGTTCACGTGCCGATGCATCGGCGACGGCGACTGCGTGAGCGACGGCATGGTGCCCTACGTCTGCTGGGCCTCGACCTTCCAGGTCTGCGCGCCGCACTGCGAGTTCCTGGGCGGCGACGGCTTCTGCGCGATGATCGACCCGGCGATGACCTGCTCGGCGCTCACCGGGGAGTGCTTGTTCTAGCGATCGAAGCGCCACGGAGGCACGAAGCCCTCGGGCGCGATCACCGGGAGGTGGTTCGCGAGCACGGTGACGCGGAAGCGCTCGCCGGCGAGCCACTCCTCGCCGTCGATCTGCGACGCGATCCCCTCGCGCTCCGGGCGCGAGAGGCGCAGATCGAAGTCGGCCGCGGAGTAGCCCTCGGCGTGGGTCACCCCGATCACGTCGAGGTCCTCCTGGAAGAGCGGGAGCACGCGCAGATCGCGCAGCGCCTTGCTCGCCCAGTCGCGGCGGCCCTGCATCGGCACGAGCTCGAACTTCCCGTCGTCGCTCTCCGCGAAGCGATCGACGACCCACTCGCCCGCGTAGATCGGCGTGCCCGAGATCACGAGATCGGTGAGGCCCTCCCAGCGGCGGGTCTCGCCCGCGCTCGTGACCTCGGCGGAGAACTTCGTCGGCTCGACGAACGACGCGACGAAGCGCTCGAGCGCGGCGCCCGCGTACACCGCCTGGTCGCGGTAGATCTCGCGCAGGACCGGGATCTTCGCGACCTCCGCGCGGTCGCGGTTGCGCTGCGCGAGGATCTCGGGCTGCATGCCCCAGCCCGCCGAGTCGAAGAAGAGGACCTCGGCGCGCGTCGCGCCGGCCTCGTCGAGCGCCTCGCAGCGCCCCACGTCGAGGTGGACGAGGTGGCCCGCGAGGATCACGTCGAGGTTCTCCTCGATCGCCCCCGGGCCCGGCCGCACGCCGAGCGAGCGCCCCTGGTTGTTCGCGGTGCCCATCGGGAGCATGCCGAGCGGCGGGGTCGCGCCGCCTCGCGCGGCGAGGAGCCCGCGCGCGACCTCGTTGAAGGTGCCGTCGCCGCCGAGGTAGATGACGACGTCCGGGCGCTCCGCCTCGACCGCGCGCGTGACGAGCCCGACGGTGCGGCCCGCGGGCTCGGTCGGGAGCAGGCGCGCGTCGACGCCGCGCTCGCGCAGGCCCGCGAGCGCGCGCTCGAGGTAGCCCGCGGCCTTGCCGGACTGCGCGGTGGGGTTCCCGACGAGCAGGTGCGTGGGCACGACTCGAAGGATAGCCGAGCGTACGATACTCTGCGCGGGGATGAGCCCGCCCGATGGTCTCTCGAGGCGCGCGCCGCGGCCCCCCGGCGCCGTTCGCTGCGCGTTGGCGCTCCTGCTCACCGCGTGCGGGGGTCGGGTCATCCCCTCCACGCCGCTGCAGCTCGGGCGCGGCCCGCAGACCCTCGAGGGCTTCGCCGCGTGCTCCGACGCTCAGCCCGGGCTCCTCGACCTCGCGTCCGATGAGCCGCTCGTGGTCATCACGCACGGCTGCTTCGCGTCCGGATCGCAGTTCCGCGAGCTGTCGCGCCTGTTCGAGTTCAACGGGCAGCGGACGGTCTGCTTCAACTACGACGACCGGCACGGCCTGCGGCGCACCGCGCGGGTGCTGCGCCGCGGCCTGGACGCGCTCCGGGCGCAGCGCCCGAGCCGACCCCTGACCCTGCTCGGGCACAGCCAAGGGGGGCTCATCGCCAGGATCGCGGTCTCGGAGGTGTCGGGTGAGCCGGGTGGGGAGCTGCGCCTCGTGACCGTCTCCTCACCCTTCGCGGGCATCGCGGCCGCGGAGCACTGCGGGCTCGTGTGGCTCCACCTCCTCTCGTTCGGGATCACGCCCGGCATCTGCCAGGCCATCACGGGAGCCAAGTGGACCGAGATCCATCCCAATGCGCGCCTGTGGCAGGAGCCCCGCCCCCTCGACGACGCCGTCAGCAGCCACCTCCGGATCGTGACCGACGAGGCCGGCACCTGCCGGCGCAGGGGCGGGGGCGGGGCGTGCGAGGAGGACGACCTCGTGTTCACCCTCGAGGAGCAGCAGAACCCCCGCCTCGACGCCTCCGACGGACGCTTGCGCACTCGCGTCATCGCCGTCGGGCACGCCGCGGTGACGGGCAGCCACGGGCACGTCCCACGGGAGCTGGTCGCGGTGCTCCAAGAGGAGGGGGTGCTCGCCCACCCCGCGCCGGGGGCCGAGGTCGCGTTCGAGGAGCTGCTGCGCGCCACGTTCTGAGCGCTCTCGGGATCCCGCGCGGGGGGCCGTGCGATGCTGCCGGGGTGCTCTCCATGCTGCGCGACACCTGGCGCTGCTTCTCCACGCACGGTGGCCGCGTGCTCGGTGCCGCGACGGCGTTCTACGCGCTCCTCTCGGTGGCGCCGATGCTCTTGATCGCGATCGCGATCGCGGACGCGCTCACCGAGGAGCCGCGCGCGCGCGAGCAGGTCGCGCGCGACGTCGCGCGCTGGGTCGGCGCGGACGGTGGGCGCGTGCTCGGCGAGCTCCTCGATGGCCTCGCGCAGAGCCGCCACGGGCACCTCGCGGGGATCCTCGGGACGGTCCTCTTGGTCTACGCCTCGCAGCGGCTGTTCGCGCAGCTGCGCTTCGCGCTGAACCAGATGTGGGGTGTGCGGGAGGTCTCGGGGGGCGGCGTGAAGGCGAGCGCGCTGAAGCAGCTCCGCCGGCGCTTCGCCGCGCTCGCGATGGTGCTCGTGGTGGTGCTCGTCGTGGTCGCGACGGTGCTCGCCAAGACCTCGCTCGCCGCCGCCGAGCGCGCGCTGATCCCCACGATCTCCGCGCGCTGGCACATCGGCGAGCTGCTCGTCTCCTTCGTGGTCCTGACGGTGCTCTGCGTGGCGATCTACAAGGTCCTCCCCGCGGTGATCATCTCGTGGCGCGACGCCGCGCTCGGGGCGCTCGCGACGGCGGTGCTCTTCTCGATCGGCGCGTACGCGATCGGCTGGTACCTCGGCGCGAAGAGCAGCGGATCGGCGTACGGCGCGGCCGGCTCGCTCGTCGCGCTGCTCCTCTGGGTGAGCTACAGCGCGCAAGTCTTCTTCTTCGGCGCGGCGTTCGCGCGCGTGCAGGCGGAGCGCTACGGGCACGGGCTGACGCCGGCGCCGGGGGCGGTGCGACTGG
>JAYRVK010000491.1:0-7226 GCA_041918555.1 Sandaracinaceae bacterium | reverse complement strand
AGCGAGGCGAGCGCCGCCTGGATGTGTCGCCGGACGCGCTCGGTGTCGATCCTCACCACGGCAGCCCGGAGTACGCGCCGCCGCGGCGCATCTACCCCCGCGCCCGGAACCAGGCCACCGTCTCGGCGATCCCGGCCGCGAGGGCCACCCCGGGCGGGGCCTCCGCGGGCGGCCGCCGCGCCGGGCGCGCGGGGGCACCCGCGCGGCGCGCGCCGTCGCGGATCGTCGCCTTCACCCCGAGCGCGTCCTGGATCGCCCGCGCGAGCGCGCGCGTGGTGATGGTGCGGCCCGTGCCCACGTTCAGCACGTCGCCGCGCAGCGTCCCCTCGATCGCGCGGACGTTCGCGCGCACCACGTCGCCGACGTAGACGTAGTCGCGCACGCAGCCGTCGTCGCCGGCCTCGCGCATCGCGTTGACCTGGATGGCCTCGCCGGCCGCGAGGCGCTGGCTGAAGATCGCGACCACGCCCGCCTCGCCGTGCGGGTCCTGGCGCGGCCCGTAGACGTTCGCGTAGCGCAGGATCGTCGCGTCGAGCCCGTGCTCGTGGCGGTAGGCCTTGAGGTAGCCCTCGAACGCGAGCTTGCTGCACGCGTAGGGCGAGATCGGGCTCGGGACCGTGGCCTCGTCGGCCTTCGTGCCCTCGGGCACCTCGCCGTAGATCGCGCCGCCGGTCGACGCGAACACGAAGCGCCGGACGCCCCGCTCGCGGCAGAGCTCGAGGAGGTTCAGCGAGCCCATGACGTTGATCTCGGCGTCGCGGATCGGCTCGCGGGTCGAGACCGAGACGCTGGTCTGCGCGGCCTGGTGGCACACCGCGTCGAAGCGGTGCGCCTCGAAGAGCTCGCGGAGCGCGGACGCGCTGCGGATGTCGATCGGCGCGAACGTCGCGGCCGCGGGCACGTTCTCGCGCCGGCCCGTGCTCAGATCGTCGACGACCACGACGTCGTGGCCCTCCGCGATCAGCGCGTCCGCCACGTGGCTCCCGATGAACCCGGCCCCGCCGGTGACCAGTACCTTCATACGGGCCGGACCCTAGCAGGGAACCTCTTGCGCGGAAGGGTGTGCCTGGGGGTGCGCTTCGGAGGCCGCGCCGCTCGGGCGGCCCGCTGGCGCGGGCCCCTTCGGGTCTCGCCGGGCGCGCTCCGCGCGTCGCGGGGCGTTCGCGCTCGACGGCCCCCCCGTCTCCGGCATCGTGCCTGAAGGGGGGGGGGTGGGATGAAGCGGACGATGATGGCGCTGGTGGTGTTGACGCCGATGCTTCTCGGGGTCGATCGACCGATCAGCTGCGCGGGGACGCCGCGCCTGCTCCAGGTCGACGGGAGCGACGGCTCGCTCTCCCCCAACCTGGCCGGTGCCGGCGCGACGCGTGCACTCTCGGAGGTGCTGCTCTCCGTCGAAGGGCCTTATTCGCCGTTCACGCGCGTGCTGTGGCGGGGCGACCCCGACAGCTACGTGGACGTCTACGACGTCCCGGTCCTGAACCAGGGGATCGACGGCGCGCGCTTCGCGAGCGGGGTGCGCCTCTCGTACCCCGTCTCCGCGCTCAGCCCGTTCGTGCTCGAGCACGCGCCGGGCGCGATCTTCGACGGCGCCCCGCTGCCCCCGCAGGTGCCGCCGTGGCGAGGCGCGCGCGCGCTGCGATGTACGACCGCGGCGAGTGCTCGGGGGCGCGTGTGGCACCGCTGCGTCTCGCGCGAGGCGTGCGCTCGGCTCGCGGCGCGGTGTCGCGGCTGAAAGAGGGTCGATGAATGGCCGCGCGTCAGCTCTTTCAGCGGGGTGCGCGAGGGGCGTCGCCCCTGGCCGGTCGATGACGTCGCCGAAGGCGATTCATCGACGGAGCTCGAGCTCACGGGTCGCCGGGGAAGCGGGCCTCCTCGAAGCGGCGCACGTCCGCGCGGCGCCAGCGGAAGCGGGGTGGTCCGTCGAGCCCGTCGGCGGCGTCGGCGATCAGCCGCCCCAGCACCGGCGCGAGCTTGAAGCCGTGGCCCGAGCCACCGGCGGCCACGACGAGCCCGGCGCGCTCGGGGTGCCGCGCGATGAAGAGGTCGCCGTCGAGGCTCTCGCAGTACAGGCACAGCCGGTCGCGCGCCTTGGGCGCGGACGCGAGCGCAGGCAGCGCGGTGGTGAGGAACGCGCGGAAGCGCGGCTCGGCGGTGTCGGGCACGACGCGCGGGCCGCGCGGATCGACGGGGATCCCCGGCCCGTGGTTCGCCACCTTCACGACCCCCGCGGTCGCGGGGAAGCCGTACCAGCCGGTGCGCGCGATGTCGGCGGCCCACGGGACGAACGCGGGCGCCGAGAACGGCGCGAGATCGCGGGGTGCGAAGTGCAAGACGGGTTGTCCGACGACGCCGAGCACGCCCGCGAGCTCGGGCAGCAGCGTCGCCGTCCACGCGCCGGCGGCGACGACCACGAGGTCGGCGTGCAGGGGCCCGTCCGTGGTCGCCACGCCACGCACCACCGCGCCGTCCTCGATCAGCCCGGTCACCGCGACGCCCTCGCGCAGGGTGGCGCCGGCCGTCAACGCGTCTTGCACGAAGCGAGACACCACCGCGCCGCTCTCGGCCCAGCCGCCCGCGGGGTTGTAGTACCCGTCGACGTACGCGCCCCGCCGCCACGCCGCGAAGCGCCGCGGGATCTCCTCCGCGTCGAGGCGCTCGACCGCGTGGCCGCGCGCGCCGAGCAGCGTGAAGCTCTCGAGCTCGAAGCTGCCCGCCGCCATCGGCGCGGACGAGAGCACCGTGAAGCCCGTCTCGTGGAAGAGCTCCGCGCCCCACCGCTCGTTCAGCGCGCGCCAGCCGGCGAGGGCCTCCTCCATGAGCGCCATGTAGAACGCGTCCGAGCCGTACTCGAGGCGCACGATCTTCGAGAGATCCGTGGACGCCGCGTCGGGGTGCGGGAGGCGGCCCTGGTCGAGCAGCACCACGCGCCTTCCGCGGCGCGCGAGCTCGAGCGCCCCCGCGACGCCGAAGATCCCGCCGCCGACGACGACCGCGTCGGCCCTCACGCCTCGTCCACGAAGCGCGCGATGCGCTCGACGAGGGCGCCGCTCGCCACCGCGCCCAGCGACGGCGTGCCCGCGCCCGACGCCACGAGGCGATCGAGCCCCGGCGCCACCTCGGCCTCCGTCCACGCCACGATGACCCCCGGTGTCGACACGAAGGCCCGCGCGGTCGCGATCTGGTGGTCGTTGCGCGTCTCGCGCCGCGCGGACTCGCGCGTGAGGACGAGGATGGGCTTGCCGCGCTGCATCGCGGCGAAGAGCGTCCCGATCCCCGCGTGCCCGACGATCGCGTCCGCGTGATCGAGCTCGCGATCGAAGTCGTCGGGGAGCAGGAACTTGGTCCAGCGCGCGTGCACGGGGCGCTCGTCGGTCTCCCCGAGCTGCGCGAGCACGCGGTGCTCGGGGTGCGCGCCGGCCCACGCGTCGACCGCGCGGATCAGCCGATCGAAGGGCATCTGCGCGCCGACGGTGACGAGCAGCCTCACGCGCTCCTCCCGAGCACGTTCCCCGCGTACTCCGGGCCGCCGGGCCGCGCGAGCTCGGGCCACTGGGTGAGCCACAGGTCCGCGTGGCGCCCGATCTTCTGCCCGCTCATCGAGAGCTCCTCGACGTTCGCGAGGCTGTCGACCCAGATGGTGCGGGCGCCGAGGCGCTTGCCGATCAAGACGCCGAAGAAGCCGGGGAGGGCGCCCGTGCTCACCACCACGTCGGGCCGCTCCTCGAGGAGGATGCGCGTGATCTGCGCGCTCGCCTCGACGAGCCCCAGGCGGTCCCAGCGCGTCACGTCGCGGATCACGCGCAGCGGCGCGTCGCCGACGTGCGCGCGGTACGCCTCGTGGACCGTCACGAAGACCACGAAGTGGCCCTCGAACGCGGGGCGCAGCCGCAGCAGCTCGACCCAGTGGCCGCCGCCCGAGGCGATGGCGACGACCTTCTTCCGCCGCGCCGCCATCACCGCGCCCGGCTGCTCCAGAACGCCTCGACGTCTCCGGTGCGGTCGGGGAGCTTGGAGATCTCGTCGGACACGCCCGTGAGCACGTAGCCGATCGAGTCGTCCACGCCGAGCCGGGTGCGGATCGACGCGAGGTCGGCGGCCTTGATCCCACCCGAGGTCACCACCACGAGCACGCGGTCCGCGAGGCGCGCGGCGCGCCGGAGCGCCTGGCCCTCGGGGCGCTGCGTCCACGCCGTGCAGAGCATCCGATCGCTCGGATCCGGGAGCTCGGGCGGCCGCTCCACCTCCGTCGGGTAGTCGAGGAGCGCGAGCTCGGTCCCCGTCGCCACCGAGATCTCGGTCGGGCCGTCGTGGATCTCGCCGGAGAGCACCTCGTCGCCGTCGTCGTCGTAGTACCCACGCCCGGCGGGCGGCGTGCTCTTGGTCCCCGCGGTGAGCCGCCCGATCACCGGCACCTCCACCTGGGTGGAGGAGGTCCAGTCGTGGTTCAGCTGGCTCGCGATCTCGAGCGCGAGCTGGCGATCGCCGTCCGTGCTCCCGACGACGAGCATCGTCCCCCGCGCCTCGGGCGCGAAGTCGTCGAGGTCCGCGATCAGATCGAGGAGCGCGCGCGGATCGCGCGGCCACGTCGTCGTCCCGATCACCGGTCCGCCGCCCCAGAACGCAACTTCCTTTGCGGTCTGCACGGTGAGGCCGCGGAGCTCGCGGAACAGCAGCATGGCGAACATGATCGCCATGAACGCGACCGGGATGCCGAGCGCGACCGCGTACTTCTTCTTCGAGGGGAGCGCGGTGTCGGGGGGCCGCGCAGCCGCGACGATGCGGAAGCCGGTCTCCACGTCGCGGAGCTGGTCCTCGATCGCGGTGCGCGACTCGCCGAGCTCGTTGAGGAGCGTCTGCTTCATGTTGACCTGGGCGAGCAGCGTCGCCGCCTGGCCCTCGATCTCGGAGAAGCGCGCGGTCCGCTCCTGCGCCTGCACCGCGAGCTGCTCGAGGCTCGCCACGCGCTGGCGCGCCGCCTCGAGCTCGGTCTCCGCGGACTGCAGCGCGCTCGCGATCTGCGCGTAGACCGGGTTGGTGCTCGTGCGCGAGGCGCCGGTGGTCGCGCCGCCCGCGCGCTCGGCCGCGGCGACCTGCCGCTCGAGCGACTGGACGCGGGGGTGGTTGTCGCCGAGGCCCTGGCCGCGCGCCTCCTCGAGGAGCTGCCGGAGCTGGCGCACGCGCCGCTGCTCGTCGCTCGCGCCGCTCGAGACCGTCTCGGTGCGCGCGGTGCGGCCGAGCTCGCCGCGGAGCTGCGCGACCCGCGCCTCGAGCGACTCGACCTCGGCGTGTCCGAGATCGGCCTGCGAGCGGAGATCCGCGGCCTGCTCGATGGCCGCCTCCTGCTCCGCGGTCAGGTCCGAGATCCCGTTCGCGCGGCGGAACGCGTCGTAGGTCTCTCGGGCGGTCGTGAGGTCGGCCCGCGTGACGGCGATGCGCTCCTCGAGCCCGCCGATCTCGGCGTTCAGCTCGCCGCTGCGCCGCGTCTCGTGGTGGGCGAGGAAGAGCTCGATGGCGGTGTTCGCCATCCCCGCCGCGCGCTCGGGCGAGTCGGCCCACGTCGTGAAGGTGACGAGCCCGCTGTTCGCGTCGGAGTTGACGAGCACCATCGCGCGGAGCGCAGCGAGCGGGACTCCGTCGAGCTCGCCCATCCGATCCCGCCACGCGTAGAGCACCTCGGGCGACTGCGCCGCCGCGACGAGGCCGGGCTGATCGCGCTGCACGATGTGCGCGGGCTGATCCGGCAGGCCGATGTACTGGATCGACGCGCTGGCCTCGTAGGTGTGCTGGACGACGAACTTGCCGATCACGTAGCCGATGATCGCGCCGATCGCGCCGGCGGCGAGCAGCCACCACTTGCCCCGCAGGACCGCGCGTCGAAGGCGGAAGAGGTCGACCGGGAACCCCGGCCGCGATCTCCCGCCCTCCTCGTCTTCGCCCGCGTCTTCCGCGTCCTTCGGCGCCAACCCTCGGCTCCAGACCCTACGAAAATCACCGGAGGGTACCATCGCGACCCCCCCGGGCAAGGAAGGGTCAGAAGACTCAGCGCCGCCGCAGGACGCGCTTCGTGCCCCGCGCCTGGCGCCGCGCGGCCGCGCGATCCGCGCTCTTCGCGAGGGCCTCGCTCGCCCCGCCCTCGCCGTCGAGGTGCGCCGCGAGCGCGGCGATCGTCGGGAAGCGGAAGATGTCGGTCACCGTGAGGTCCTTGCCGGTCGACTCGCGGATCTCCCGGTGCGCCTGCACCGCGAGGAGCGAGTGGCCGCCGAGCTCGAAGAAGTTGTCGTTCGTGCCGACCTCGTGGAGGCCGAGGATGTGGCGCCAGACCTCGGCGATCCTCTCCTCGGTCTCGCCCGTGGGCTCGACGTGCTCCTCTGCGCCGCCGCCGCGCACGCGGGGCGGCTCGGGCCGCGGCAGCGCCTTGCGGTCGATCTTCTTGTTCGGGGTGAGCGGCCAGCGATCGACGCGGACGAAGTGCGCCGGGATCATGAACTCCGGCAGGCTCGCGCCGAGGTGCGTGCGCAGGGCCTCGACGTCGAGCACCTCGCCCTCGACGATGACGTACGCGACGAGCCGCTTGTCGCCGGGGCTGTCCTCGCGCGCGATCACTACGGCCTCGCGGACCGACGCGTGCGCGACGAGGAGCGACTCGATCTCGCCGAGCTCGATCCGGTAGCCGCGCAGCTTCACCTGGTGATCGATGCGGCCGAGGAACTCGACGTGCCCGTCGTCGCGCCAGCGCACCTCGTCGCCCGTCCGGTACATCCGCGCGCCGCCGCCCGCGAACGGATCCGGGACGAACCGGTCGCGCGTGAGCTCCTCGCGGCGGAGGTACCCGCGCGCGACGCCGGCGCCGCCGATGTAGAGCTCGCCCGGCACGCCGACGGGGACCGGCTGCCGCGCCTCGTCGAGGACGTAGAGGCTCGTGTTCGCGATCGGCGTGCCGATCGCCACCGTGCCCTCGCACGGCTCGGCCGCCTCGGTCGACGACCAGATCGTCGTCTCCGTCGGGCCGTACATGTTGGTGATCGTCGCGCGCGTCGCCGCGCGCAGATCCGCCGCGAGCGCGCCGGGGAAGGCCTCGCCGCCGATCAACAGGTGCCTCAGCCCGCCGAGCGCGGTGCGCGCCTCGTCGTTGAGCACGAGCATGCGCGCCATCGACGGCGTGCACTGCATGTGGGTGACGCGGTGCCGCGCGAGCTGCGCGGCGATCGAGTGATCGGACTCGT
>JAYRVK010000490.1:0-6536 GCA_041918555.1 Sandaracinaceae bacterium | reverse complement strand
GGAGCTGGCCGAGGCGCTTCTCGGGAGACACCTGGCGCAGCACCTCGTCGAGCTCCAGCCGCGAGAGCACTCCGTTGCGATAGAGCACCTGGCCGAGCCGGTCGTCGGCCGCGTCGCTGAGCGCATACTTCAAGGCGCCTTGCGCCACCGACAGCACGCGGTGCGTCACTCCGTCCATCACGTGGAGATCGCCGCGCCAGTTCGCCGTCGCGATGATGTTCACGACCTCGAGCGTCGACGTCGGGGTCAGCAGCTCGCCCGACATCGCGACGCGCGTCGGCCGCGCCGTGCCGTCCTCGGCGACGTCCTCGCGCAGGATCAACAGGCCCGGCGCGTCGACCACGAGGTGATAGCGGCCCGCGCGATCCCGCAGCCGGCGCTCCGCGCCGCGGCCCACGACACGGACTGCCCCATCGTCTCCGATGACCACCAGGTCGGTCGGCTCGACCACGGCGCGAGGGTAGCGCAGATCGCTCCCCTTGCGCGCGCGCGATCGCGTACGATCCGCCGCGTGACGCGCTGGATCCTCCCCCTCGCGGCGGTGCTCGGCGTCGCCGCGAGCGCCTCGGCCCAGGACGTCGTCTTCCCGCTCGACGACTTCAGCGCGCACCGCTTCTACGTCGCGCCGGGGCCGAACAACTTCTTCGTCGTCGAGGGCGCCGATCCGGGGCCCGATCTCGGCGGGACCTTCGGCGCGACGCTGGGCTACATGCACCGGCCGTTCGCGGCGGACGACCTGCTCTGGTACATCGACTGCGCGCAGGGCACCTCGACCGTCGACTGCAGCCGCGCTCCGTCGCCCACGCTCGAGACCGAGATGCTCGGGCCGGCGCTGACCCTCCAGCTCTACGGCTCGTTCACGTTCCTCGAGCGCATCCAGATCGGCGCGAACCTCCCGGTGCTGCTCTTCGGCGAGGGCGAGCAATTCTCCTTCACCGAGGGGATGGGGCGCGACATCCGCAGCCGCACCGCGTCGCCGGGCGGCGTCGTCGGCGGGCTGCTCGATCCGCGCATCAGCGCGAAGATCCGGTTCCTCGACCCCGATCGCGACGGCAACGGCGTCACCATGGGCGCCTCGGTCTACGTGCAGCTCCCGATCGGCCACCACCTGTGGCCGGGGCACTTCCTCGGCGACCCCGGGCCCGGCGCCGGCGGCAGCGTGATCGGCGGCTTCCGCTTCGAGGCGTTCCGCCTCGCGCTGAACCTCGGCTTCGCGTTCCGCGAGGAGCTCGAGAACGTGCGCTCGCAGGTCGGCACGGAATTCACCTACGGCCTCGCCGCGGGCGTGCGGCTGCACCCCGTCGCCGAGATCGTCGGCGAGTACAGCGGCGCGACGAGCTTCGGGCAGCGCTTCGACAGCGAGGCGCCGATGGGCCTGCGCGCCGCGGTGCTGCTCCACTTCGGCGAGCTGTCCGTCCACGTCGGCGGGAGCGTCGGCCTCGCGTACGGCGTCGGGCAGGAGGTCTTCGGGCTCTTCGGCGGCGTCGGCTTCGCCCCCGAGCCGGATCGCGATACGGATCGCGACGGCCTGAACGACTCGGAGGACGGCTGCCCCGGCGACGCCGAGGACGCCGACGGCTTCGACGACGAGGACGGCTGCCCCGACGCCGACAACGACGAGGACGGCGTGCCCGACGCCGACGATCCCTGCCCGGACGAGGCCGAGGACCTCGACGAGCACGAGGATCAGGACGGCTGCCCCGAGGCCGACAACGACGGCGACGGGGTCGCGGACGGCTACGACTCGTGCCCGCTCGTCGCCGAGGACATGGACGGAGATCGCGACACCGACGGGTGCCCCGACGACGACACCGATCAGGACGGGGTCGCCGACGCGAGCGACGCGTGCCCGACCGAGGCCGAGGACTTCGACGGCTTCGCCGACGAGGACGGCTGCCCCGAGGAGGACTTCGATCAGGACGGCGTGCCCGACCAGACCGACGAGTGCCCCGACGCCCCGGAGGATCTCGACGGCCGCGAGGACGGCGACGGCTGCCCCGAGGAGGCGGGTGGGACGCCGCGCCGGCTCCAGCGCGGTCGTTGACACCCCATCCCGATCGAGTAAGCCCCCGCGCATGGCCGAGAAGCTGAGCGACGTGCTCACCGATCCGCAGCGCAAGGACCGCGTCGTCGAGGACTGCCTCGGGATCATCGACGCCGAGGTCGCCGACAAGGGCGGCCTCAGCGGCATGGCGATCAAGGCCGGCTACAAGGCCGTCCAGGGCGTGAAGCCGGGGTTCGTGAAGAAGGTCGTCTCGGATCTGCTGCCGGAGTTCGCGAACGCGGTCGAGCCGATCTACCGCGAGGCCGTCGAGAGCAAGAGGCCGATCCAGGCGCACTTCGAGCGCGAGCGCGCGCGCGTCGCGGACTCGCTCCTCGCGATCACCGATGGCAAGGCCGAGCGGAGCACGAACCGCATCGTGAAGGGGACCTACGAGCGGCTGCGCGGGCAGGCGAAGAACCACGTCGAGGCCGCGGTGCCGCGCCTCGGAGGGTTGATCGAGAAGCACGCGAGCTGAGAGGGGGGTCGACGCCGCGTCCGAGCTGGTTCAACCTCCGGCCCGTGACCCAGTCCAGCGCCCTCGCCCGCCGCCCCGAGACCGCCCTCGAGGCCGACCGGGCTCGCCACTCGTGGCTCGAGATCCTGCGCGACCTCTCGAACGGGCAGCGCGAAGCCCTGATGATGAACGGCGTCGCGCCGCGCTTCGAGGATCTGGTCGGCGCCGAGTTCGCGGGCGCGAACACGCTCCCGATCGTGCGGCTGCTCGGCATCCGCAAGTTCAGCAAGGGCTTCTACGAGGGGCCGGCGCGCAGCGCGAAGGGCCCCGAGCCGTTCGTGCAGGGCTACAACATCCCCGTCGTCAACGACGCCGACGACGCGCCGCACCGCCTGCAGCCGAGCCCCGAGCGCCCCAAGCGCTTCGGCTTCTTCCGCGTGCACCGCGTGGTCGGGGGCGCGCGCGACGCGCGCTACCCGAACGCGCTCCTGCTCGACTACTCGCTCGGTGGCAACGGCCTGTTCGGCCCGCCGCTCCGCGACTACCTCGTGCAGCCCTACGCGGACGACCCCGACCTCCTCCTCGGCAAGGCGTACCTCGCGCTCGGCGTGCGGATCCCCCTGAGCTTCTTCGTGCTGAAGCGCTTGCGCGCGCACGATTTCGCGGGTTGACTGCGCCCCCGGGCGCGCGGACGCGCCCGAGGAGGGAACGCATGGGGAAGATCGCGTTCGTGTTCCCCGGCCAGGGATCGCAGCGGGTCGGGATGGGCAAGGCGACCGTCGAGGCGTTCGACGTCGCGCGCGACACCTTCGCGCGCGCCGACGCGGCGCTCGGGGAGCCGCTGTCGCGGCTCTGCTTCGAGGGGCCCGAGGCGGACCTGGTGCTCACGACCAACACGCAGCCCGCGGTGCTCACGAACTCGATCGCGCTGCTGCGCGCGCTCGGCGAGACGCCCGACGTCGCCGCGGGCCACAGCCTCGGCGAGTACAGCGCGCACGTCTGCGCGGGCACGCTCGAATTCGAGGACGCGGTGCGGCTCGTCCGGCAGCGCGGCCAGTTCATGCAGGAGGCCGTCCCCGTCGGCGCGGGCGCGATGGCCGCGATCCTCAAGCTCGACGACGCGCAGATCGAGGCGCTGTGCGCGGGCATCGACGGCATCGTCGAGCCCGTGAACTACAACGCGCCCGGGCAGATCGTGATCGCCGGCGAGGCCGCGGCCGTCGCCGCGGCGGGCGAGGCGGTCAAGGCGCTCGGGGGCCGCGCGATGCCGCTCCCCGTCAGCGCGCCGTTCCACTGCCGCATGATGAAGCCCGCGGAGGAGCGCCTCGCCGCGAAGCTGGCCGGGGTCGAGCTGCGCGCGCCGCAGCTCCCGGTCTACGTCAACGTCGACGCCGCGCCCGTCACCGATCCCGAGGCCGCGCGCGACGCGCTCGCGCGTCAGGTGAGCCGCCCCGTGCGCTGGACCGAGTCGGTCACGCGGATGATCGCCGATGGCGTGACGCTCTTCGTCGAGATCGGCGAGGGCGCCGCGCTCAAGGGGATGATCCGGCGCATCGACGGCGACGTGCCGTGCGTGCCGCTGCGCGGTCCCGACGACTTCGACGCGGCTCGCGCCGCGATCGCCGACGCCCGGGCCTGACCAAGGCCGCGCCACGGCGTCGGGTCTCTGGGCCGAGGAATCGCGTTGCGATCCCCCTCGGATCCGCTAGAAAACCGGGCCGCCGCACCGGCGCGCCGCCACGGGGAACAGGACCATGGACAACGTTCAGATGCTCATCTACGTGGCGCCGGCGGCAGGCGTCCTCGCGCTGCTCTACTCCTTCTGGAAGGCGAGCTGGATCGCGCGCCAGGACGCGGGCTCCGACGAGATGAAGGAGATCGCGCGCCGGATCAAGGAGGGCGCGATGGCGTTCCTCGCCGCCGAGTACCGCTACCTCGCGGTGTTCATCCTCATCGTCGCGGGCGCGCTCGTCGCGTCGAACCTGAGCGGTGAGGGCCGGAGCTGGTGGATCGCGGTCTCGTTCGTCGTCGGCGCGGTGGCCTCGGCGCTCTCCGGGCTGATCGGGATGCGCGTCGCGACCAACGCGAACGTGCGGACCACCCAGGCCGCGAAGAAGGGCCTCCCCGCCGCCCTCGACGTGGCGTTCAGCGGCGGCTCGGTGATGGGCATGACGGTGGTCGGGCTCGCGCTCGTCGGGCTCGGCGGGCTGTACCTCCTCTACACGCGGACCGACGTGCTCACGCCGGTAGACGCGTACGGCAACGCGCTCCCGGGGTGGCTCCCGAAGCTCAACACGACCCTCAACGTCGTGACCGGCTTCTCGATGGGCGCGAGCTCGATCGCGCTCTTCGCCCGCGTCGGCGGCGGCATCTACACCAAGGCGGCCGACGTCGGCGCGGATCTCGTCGGCAAGATCGAGGCGGGCCTCCCCGAGGACGATCCGCGCAACCCCGCGGTCATCGCGGACAACGTCGGGGACAACGTCGGCGACGTCGCGGGGATGGGCGCGGACCTCTTCGAGTCGTACGTCGGCGCGATCGTCGGCGCGATGGTGCTCGGCCTCGGGTTCCCCGCCGTCGCCAACGAAGACGTCGGCGTCGGGCCGATCGTCCTGCCGCTCGTGATCGCGGGCTTCGGGATCCTCGCCTCGATCATCGGCACCTTCTTCGTGCGCACGAAGGAGGGCGGCAACCCGCAGGTCGCGCTCGACCTCGGCGCGTTCGGCGCCGCGTTCGTGATGGCGGGCGGCACGTTCGGCCTCTCGTACCTCCTCTGGCCCCGCTCCGGCACCGGCGACGTGTCGTGGTCCGACGTGGGGATCGCGACGGTGATCGGGCTCGCGGCGGGCGTCGGCATCGGGATGATCACCTCGTACTACTGCTCGCTCGGCAAGGGCCCGGTGAACGGGATCGCGGAGCAGTCGAAGACCGGCTACGCGACCAACATCATCGCGGGCCTCGGCCTCGGGATGCAGTCGACCGCGATCCCGATGATCCTCATCGCCGCGGGCGTGGTCGGCGCCGCGTACTTCGCGGGCCTCTACGGCGTCGCGATCGCCGCGCTCGGCATGCTCAGCACCACGGGCATCCAGCTCGCGGTCGACGCGTACGGTCCCATCGCCGACAACGCGGGCGGCATCGCGGAGATGAGCCACCAGCCTCCCGAGGTACGCGAGCGGACCGACAAGCTCGACGCGGTCGGCAACACCACCGCCGCGATCGGCAAGGGCTTCGCGATCGGCTCCGCGGCGATGACCGCGCTCGCGCTCTTCGCCGCGTTCGCGCAGCAGGCGGGCATCGACGGGATCGACATCAGCAAGCCCGAGGTCATGGCCGGCATCTTCCTCGGCGGCATGCTGCCCTACCTCTTCTCGTCGCTCGCGATGAACGCGGTCGGCGAGGCGGCGATGGACATGATCGAGGAGGTCCGCCGCCAGTTCCGCGAGATCAAGGGCCTGCTCGAGGGCGAGGCGCCGCCCGACACCGCGCGGTGCGTGGACATCTCCACCAAGGCGGCGCTGCGCCGCATGATCCTGCCGGGCGCGCTCGGGATCCTCTCGCCCGTGATCATCGGCTTCCTCATGGGGCCGGAGGCGCTCGGCGGGCTCCTCGCCGGATGCACGGTGAGCGGGGTGCTCCTGGCGCTCTTCATGTCGAACGCCGGCGGCGCGTGGGACAACGCGAAGAAGTCCTTCGAGGGCGGCGGCTTCAAGATGAAGGACGGCAAGGTCCACCCGAAGGGCTCGGAGGCGCACAAGGCCGCGGTCGTCGGCGACACCGTCGGCGATCCCTTCAAGGACACCGCCGGTCCCTCGCTCAACATCCTCGTGAAGCTGATGAGCGTCGTCGCGCTCGTGATCGCGCCGCTGATCGCGCTGGACTGAGTTGGCCGAGGGGGCTGCGCGCCCCCTCCCCCACCGCGCGCTGCGCGCGCGCCGGGGCCCCCTCCCTCGTCCGACCGCGCTGGCGCGCGTTCGCTCCCCGCGCGCCGCGCGGGGCCCCCTCGCCCGACGGCCGGCGCTGCGCGCCGGCATGGGC
>JAYRVK010000489.1:0-7487 GCA_041918555.1 Sandaracinaceae bacterium | reverse complement strand
GACGGCGGCGCGATCGTGGCGCCGGACGCGGGGAGCGCGCGCGACGGAGGCGCGGAGGCGCCGGGTGCGAGCCGGAGCGGGGCGCTCCGGGGCACGTGCGGGACCGCGCCGGGCCGCACCGGGACGCCGCTCTGCGCGCTGCTCGCGATCGGCGCGGCGATCGTCCGCCGCCGGCGACAGGAGCGATCCGCCGGGAGGCGAGGAGAGTAGGAGGCGAGGAGAGTGCGCGCTGCGCGCGCGCGAGCAAGGTATCTTGCGAGCTATGGGCAGAACACGACCTCGAACCGCGTGCTCGCGGGGCACGTGTGCAGGCCGTCGGCGTCGTCGTAGGCGTAGCTGTAGACGCTCGGGCACATCGCCTGGAGGCGCGTGACGAACTCGGTCGTGGCGACCGGCCCGGCCGTGCACTCCTCGGGGCTCACCGGAGGGGTCGGGCAGCAGAACGGGAGCGCCCGCGGATCGCTCTCCGGGATCCCGAGCCCGTACGGCGCCGGGTACGTGAGCAGCTTGCACGGCGCGAGGCACGCGACGACGTCCCCGCCGTCGAGGACGCGCAGATCGATCGCGGACAGCTCCGGGTAGAGCCCGCCCTGGCTGAGGTCCTCGGCGGCCGGACACTCCGCGAGCGCGAGCCGCGAGCAGTCGGAGACCACGCAGCCCTCGGCCGGGCGCTCGGGGATCGGGACGATGGTGAAGGGCAGCGTGTACCCGTCCACTTGACTTGCGTTGTACCAGGTGACGCAGCTCGCGTCGCCGCCGGTCGGCGGGCAGCTCACGGGGTCGGCCCACGTCGCTTCGAACTTGGACTCGAAGGGCGGCGAGCAGCCGGTGGCGGCGCACGGCGCGATGCTCTGGCCGGTCGTGCACTCGCGCCCCTCGTCGTCGCAGCCGGTCTTGGGCCAGATCCGCGTCGCCTCGAGCCGCGCGTCGGGGATCGGCACGTCGAGGCACGTGCCCGGGTCCACGCGCCCGTCGCTCCCGCCGAGGTCGAGGTTGTCGGAGTGCCCGACCCACAAGGTCTCCGCGCAGCGGTTCGTGATGCGCAGCCGCGTGGTCTGCGGCCCGCAATCGATCCCCGCGTCGGTGCCGCCCGCGTCCGCGCCGCCCGCGTCCGTTGCGCCCGCGTCGGGCGCGGAGGCTCCGTCGGCGCCGCCTCCCGCGTCGCGCGCCGCGCCCGCGTCCGTCTCGACGGATCCGTCGGAGCACGCGGTGGTGAGCACCAAGAGCCCGCACAGCATCGAGCGACCGCGCATGGGGCTCGAGTCTGTCACGGGAACCGCCCTCCGCGAGCGCCCCTGACGGGCCCTCGAGTCTCGCGCAGAGGCGCGGAGATCGTGGTTGCCCCGCGCGTCTCTGCGCCGCTGCGCGAAGACGTGCCGTCGCTGGACGGCCTCTCTCAGCTCGAGGCGGCGCTGCCGCGTCTGCGCACCGACGACGCGCGCGTCCGGATCGTGTGTCTGCTCGTGCGTCGCGGCCTGGTCGACCCGCGCGACGACGAGGACCCGACGCTCGGTGGCTCCGCGCTCGCGCGCACACGTCGTCGATGCGCCACGAGGAGGAGCCCGAGGGCCGCGAGGGCCGCGACCGGCCAAGGCAGCGATCTCTGCCGGCCGCCCGGGGACGCGCAGCTGCAGCCCTCGCTGGCGGTGAGGTCACCGGCGTCGGGCGCCGCGTCGAACCGCGCGGCCGCCGCGTCGTCGATGATGCCGGCGTCGAGGGGGACGCGGCCGGCGTCCTCGCGCGCGCCGGCGTCGTCCATTGGCGCGCCCGCGTCCGACGTCTCGCAGCCGGAGATGAGGGCGTGGGCACAGCCGGCTGTCGCGTCGCACGAGTCCACGGTGCACTCGTCCGCGTCGTCGCAGTCGAGCGTCGTCTCGACGCAGCGGCCGGTCGTCGTGTCGCAGCTCGGCGTGGTGCACGCGTCGCCGTCCGCCTCCACGCAGTCGGCGTCGCGCCCGCAGCAGCCCGCGATCGCGCTCGCTCCGCAGGTGCCGGGGCCGCCGCTGGGAGGCAACGTGCACGCGTCGCTCGTGCAAGCGTCCATGTCGTCGCAATCGCCGTCGCCGAGGCAACATCCCGGGCTCGCCGTGTTGCTGCACGTGCCGCTCGCCGCGTCGCACGAGTCGATGGTGCACGCATCCCCGTCCCCGCAGTCTGCAGCCGTCTCGCAGCAACCCGCGATCGGCGACGGGACGCAACGGTTGCTGGAGACGTCGCAGGTCACCAGAACGCACATGCTGCCGCCGGTGCAGTCCGCGTCGCGCGTGCAGCAGTCCGCGACGGGCAGGCTCGAGCAGCGACCGCCCGCGCCGCTGCACCGCTGCGTCGTGCAGACGTCGCCGTCGTCCGCGCAGTCCGCGTCGAGGTTACAGCAGCCCGGCACGGCCACCGTGCCGCAGCCACCCGGCTCGCTGCACATGTCGATCGTGCACGCGTTCAGATCGTCGCATGAGCGCGGCCCCGGCGAAGCGCACACGCCCGCCGTGCACACCTCCGCGCCGTCGCACGTCACCCCGTTCTCGCACGGGCTTCCGTCCGGGCGCACCCCATCGGTCGGGCAGCTCGCCGCGCCTGCGCACGTCTCCGCCAGGTCACACGCGAACGCGCTCGCACGGCACACCGTACCCGAGGGCAGCATCGTGTCTGGGCAGGACGGGCTCGAGCCGCTGCATTGGTCGGCCACGTCGCACGCCCCGAGCGAGCTGCGGCACGGGGTGCCCGAGCCCGCATAGAGATCGGGCGGGCACGCCGTGCTCGAGCCCGTGCAGCGCTCGCTCAGATCGCAGAGGTCGGCGCTCGGCCTACACTCGGAGGTCGCGGGCTGCACGTTCGCCGTGCAGCTCGCCGTCGCGCCCGTCGTGCCCGTGCAGGTGTCCTGCCGATCGCAGAGGCCGCTCGGCGCACCCCCACACGCGGTCCCGGGGGCCTCCGCGGCGTCCGCCGGGCAAGCCCGCGAAGAGCCCGTGCACGTCTCGGCCACGTCGCAGCCCGACGAATTCGCGTCTCGGCACACGAAGGTCGAGGGCTGAACGTTCGCGGCGCAGCTGGCCGTGGCGCCCGTCGTGCCGGTGCACGTGTCCTGCAGATCGCAGAGGCCGCTCGGCGCCCCCCCGCACGCGGTCCCCGGGGCCACCGCCGCGTCCGCGGGGCAGACCCCCGAAGAGCCCGTGCACATCTCGGCGACGTCGCAGGCACCGACGGACGGCCGGCATGTCGTGCTCGCCACGAGCACCACGTCCGCAGGGCAGCTCGGCGTGACGCCGTTGCAGGTCTCGACCACGTCACAGGTGCCCGCAAGAGACCGGCACACGTGGCCCGCGGGGTGGTTCAAGTCCTGGGGGCAGTTGTCGGACACCCCGTCGCACCACTCCTCGTGGTCGCAGCCGGCCGTCGATGGACGGCACACGGAGGTCGACTTCTCGTCGGGCGGACAGTCTCCACTCGAGACGGCGCAGGTCTCTTCCGGGTCGCAATCGCCCTGGGACGGGCGGCACACGTGCCCGATGGGCTGACCTTCGCAGTCGTGGTGGTCCTTGGTGTGACGGCGGTGCTTGCCAGGTCCGACCGCATCCTCGAGCGGGGAACGCTCGAGGGTGCCGATCGCGCTCGGCGCGAGGGCGCCTCGGCGATCGACCTGCTCATCGAGCCGAGCGCGTCCGCGACCGACCGGCCGTCGCGCGTAGTCCCCCCCCCCACAGGCCACCGCGCCCGCGGCGAGCAACGACAACCACGCCCCCCCCCCAGCGACTCCGATCACGCATCATCTTGCTCCTGGTCGTCCACGCCGATGATACACGGCCGAGCGACTCCTGACCGCACGTGGCTCGGGCTCCGCGCTCGCGCGCAGCTGGCTGCCGCGCGCCCCAGAGCCCTCCGGACGGGCGCCCGAACGCAGCCGGCCCCCCCCCGCGCCCGACCGCGTCGGCCATCCACCGTCCCGCGCCGCTCACCCCTCCGGCCGCTCGGGATCGAACGGGTCCTCGCACCGCGGCTGGAACGGCGACAAGAACGGATCCCCCGCCTCCTCCTCGACCACCCCCCGCCGCAGCGTGTACACCCGAAAGACGTTTTGCGCCTCTCGATCCGGATCGCGGAAGTCGCGCGCGTACAAGAGCCCGTACGAGCCCGGGGCCTCCTCGCCGATCAACGTCAAGAGCGCGAGCGGCCAGTCGTCCCCCTTCGCGCTCTGCAGACCGTGCCACGCGATCACCTCGTCCCCGGGGAACCCGGCCGTCGAAGAGATCCCCGTCCTCGCCTCGAGCGCGCGCAGCCGCGCGACCACGCGCGCCCACGCCGCCGCCTGCTTCGCCTCGTCGGTGTCGTGCGCGTGGTAGCGCACGCACGCCCAGCCGTGGAACTCGTACATGCCGCGCAGTCTACCGGCAGGCGTCGAGCGCGCAGAGCACGCGCGGCACCTCGTCGAGCGCGTTCGGCCAGTGCGGCGCGAAGCGCAGGCGCCCGTCGGGGCTCGAGCACGCGACGCCCCGCTCGCGGAGCGCGCGCGCCAGCGCCGCCGCGTCGAGCCCGTGGGGCGGGCGCACCGCGAGGATCCCGCTCCGCATCGTCTCGTGCCGCTCGCTCGTGAAGCCGCGCTCGATCAGCCCCGGCTCGAGCGCGTCGTGGTAGCGCTGCACGTGCGCGAAGATCGCCGGCACGCCGAGCGCCGCGAGGCCCGCGACCGACGCGTCGAGCGCCGCGAACCCGAGCGCGTTGATCGCGCCCGACTCGAACATCGCCGCGCCGCGCTTGAAGGGCCGGTCGTAGCGGAGCGCGTCCTTCTCGAAGAGGAAGCGCAGCGCGTCGTCGTGGCTGAGCCAGCCGGCGAGGCGCGGCACGAGCGGCCGGTCGCGCCGCACGTAGAGGAACGCGGCGCCTTCCGTCCCCATCAGCCACTTGTGCGAGCCGCACCCGAGGTAGTCGACCCCGAGCGCCGCCACGTCGAGCGGCACCACGCCCACCGCCTGGATCGCGTCGACGAAGACCTCGGCCCCCGCCGCGTGCGCGAGCGCGGTGATCGCGCGGAGCGGCATCGCGAGGCCGGTCTGGAACTGCACCGCGCTCACCGCGACGAGCCGCACGCCGCGATCGAGCTCGCTCGCGAGCACCTCGATCCCCTCGTCGGTCCGGAACGCGTCGGCGTCGAGCAGCACGACCTCGAGCCCGAACGCCTCGGCCGCGCGCTGCCACGGGGTCACGTTCGTCGGGAACTCGCCGCGGAAGCACACGACGCGGTCGCCCGCGCGCCACGGCAGCGACTGCGCGAGGTCGATCACCGTGCGCGTCGTGCTCGGCAGGAGCGCGATCTCCTCGGCGCTCGCGCCGATCAGCGCGGCGAGCCGCGCGCGTAGCCCCTCGCGCTGCTGCTGCGCGCGCACGTGCGCGTCGAGCGCGTCGCGCGCGTAGTCGTCGAGCATCGCGGCGATCGCCCCCTTCACCTCGCTCGACGGCGGCGAGATCGCCGCGTGGTTGAGGTACGCGAACGACGCGAGCCCCTCGAACATCGACCGATCGCCGAGGGCGACCGAGCCCGTGAGTGGGACGAGGATCACAGCTCGTCGATGCGCCGCAGGAGCGCGTCGTACTCGACGCGGCAGTCGCGCCCGTTCGCCCGGTAGCTGCGCTGGCCCGTGCCGACGAAGCGATCCCCCTGGCGCTGCGCCGAGAAGTGGTTGCGCGGCGCGTTCGGACCAGACTGCCCGGCGAGCGTCGCGTCCCCCAGGACGTGGTTCGCGGCGTCGACGGTGATCGTCCAGCTCGGCCAGTACTCGGAGTTCGTCAGGGTCATCCGCATCTCGCGGCTCCCCGGCACGCCGTGGATCGGCGCCATGAACGTCGAGACGTAGCCGGTGGCCTCGTCGTCCGCGCACGTCGCGCTGCGCGTCCGCGTCTGGAAGACGTAGAGGCCGGGCCCGAGCACGGTCTGCGCGGCCTGCGCCGCGGCGATCGAGCCCGTGAACAACGCGCCGAGCACGGCGCAGACGGCGAGGTGGCGTCGACTCACGGCCCCGAGCATGCCGGACAATCAGGCGCGATGCGACCCGTGCCGCTCGCGGTAGCGGTGCACCTGGCGCTCGATGTCCTTCGCGGCGAGATCGATGGTCGCGTAGAGGTCGTCGGTCGCCTCGTACGCCTTGAGCGGCTCGCCCTTCGGGACGAAGAGGACCACCGAGACGCCGCGGTTGTCCCCGTGGCTGCCGTGGCCGACGCTCTCGTAGGTGACGTGCATGCGCACGCCCTGCACCCCGGAGAGCAGGGTGCACGCCTTCTTCAGCTTGGTCTCCGCGTGCCCGCGGATCGCGTCGGTGAGGTCGAAGTCCTTGGCGGTGTGCTGGATGTCCATCACTCGGAGAGCTAGCCCCCTTCCCCGCCGCGTCAACGTGCTAGCGTCGGCTTCGCGAAAAGGGAGGCCCCCGTGTCCGACGTCAGCCCGCGGTTCCTCGTGCTCACCGATCTCCTCCTCGGCGCGGTCCACGCCGACGATCGCCTCGAGGGCGAGGAAGAGGACGCCGTGCGCGCCTACCTGCTCGAGATCATCGGCGGTGACGAGCTCCCGCTCGAGGTCGAGGCGCGCATCGCCAACTTCGAGCCGCGCGACTTCGACATGGACGCGAGCGCCGCGGCGTTCGAGACCGATCCGGCGACCAGCAAGCGCAAGCTCCTCGAGCTCGTGGCGGCGGTCTTCGACGCCGACGGCGAGGTCGACTTCGACGAGGACGACTACCTGCGCAGCCTCGCGGAGGCGCTCGGCGTCGATCCCGAGGAGTACGAGGACCTCGTGATCGAGTACGACATCGAGGAGCCGCGCGCGTCGGCCGAGGCGATCGTGTCGCTGCCGCCCCCCGTCCCGAAGAAGAAGAAGTAGCCCCCCCGCGCCGATCACGCGCCTTGCGCCCGGCGCGCAGGCTTGCGATGTAGCGGCCATGCACGCCATCGACCGAGCCCGGCCCGCGCTCCTGTTCGTCCTGTTCGCCGCGTGCGGCGGGCCCGAGGAGCCGATCGAAGCGCCGCCGCCCGACACCACGGGCGACGAGGCGCCCACCCCGCCCGCGCTCTCCGAGCTGCAGGCGCTCAACGCGCGCGCGCGCGAGGGCGCGGTGACCGACACGATCCACGGCGTCCCGATCGAGGATCCGTACCGCGCCCTCGAGGAGGACTCCGAGCTGACGCGCGCGTGGGTCGAGTGGCAGACCGCGCGCACCCAGGGCCTGCTCGACCGGCACGTCGATCCCGCGGCCGCCGCGCGCATGGACGCGCTCCTCTCGATCGGATCGCTCGGCGCGCCCGTCGTCGCCGGCTCGCGCATCTTCTACACCAAGCGCGAGGGCGAGCGCGAGCAGCCCGCGCTCTACGTGCGCGAGGGCGAGCGCCTGCGCGACGCGCCGATCCTCGACCCCGCGACCTACGGCGAGCGCGCCGCGCTCGACGGCTTCGTGCCCTCGCCGACCGGGCGCTCCGTCGCGTTCCGGATCTCGGAGAACGGCGACGAG